>JBBRJI010000553.1:0-4589 GCA_038219625.1 Pirellulales bacterium
GATCACGTTTTTGGAAGTGATCGTCGTACCGCCGATGGTGTTGTTCTTGGCTCCTGTACTGATCTGCACGCCCGTGTTGTTCGCTTTGGCAACGGTTCCGGCCGCGTTCGTGCCGATAAAGTTTCCAAGGACGGTGTTCGATGCGGTTGAGGCTCCATCGAGAACGACGCCCAAAAAGTTACCCGAAATCACGTTGCTCGACCTGGCCGCCGTGCCACCAATCGTGTTGAAAGCGGCTCCTGATTCGATGCTCACGCCGACGGCGTTTGTCAGAATGTTGCCGGCCGAATCTAGTCCAATGGTGTTCCCAATCACCGTGTTCGAAGTTGTGCCCACGTTGTAGATCCGGACACCGGTACCTGTGGTCTGACCGGATATCAGATTGCCTTCACCGACGGTTGTACCGCCAACGGTGTTTCCGACGGAGAAACCGCCGATCTCGATGCCGAAGAAGGTATTCGGCACGGCACTCGTGCCTGCCGAGTTCGTGCCAATGAAGTTGCCACGGATGAGATTTCCCGTCGCGCCGGCATCGACGACAACACCCGTTTGTAGGTTACCAGAAATCACATTGCCGGAGCCAACGCCACCAAGTTCGGCGTTTGTAGCTCCCAACTCGATACCTCGACCATTCCCCTGAGCGGTCGTTCCATTCAATCCCAATCCGAGCCAGTTTAACTGGATCGTCGCATTGGCTGCACCAACAGCGATGCCGTAATTGGCCCACCTATTGATTGCCAACCCAAGGATCGTGGAATTCGCTGCGAAAACATTTAGACCAATATCGGCTGCAGTTGGCGTTGTGAGTCCATCGCCGCGAAGTTCGATGCGTGGCGAACCAGCATATCCCGCCTGCGTCGTGCCGTTGATCGTGACGGCGTCGGTGATATCCGGCAACAATGTCAGCGGTGCGATCGTTTTTGCTCCGCCGCCAGCGATGTTGAAATTGATCGTGTCCGTCCCTGCCTGATTATTCGCGTCGAGGATCGCTTGTCGCAACGAGCCGACACCGGCATCGCCGGTGTTGATAACCGTAAACGTCGCGAGCAGTGCGCGTTCCTCGAGCGATTCAAAACGCGGTTGATGCGTTTGTCTTGCCAGGGCGACCCGAAGTTCATGACGGCGAGATCGGCGGGTAGATTTCAGATTCGCGAGGCGGGATCGTGCGTGGAAAAACATTAGGTTGTATTCAGCGTAAATGGACAATCTCGAGGTACGGCAAATTCCCCAAATCCGTGTAGGCACCGAACCTAGCAAATAAGCTAACTATTCTTTGCGAAAAGTCTTTTGCATGGACTCCATAGCAAAACACATTTCACTGAGGTCGAAGTACTGCAGTCCGTGGGGTGCGCAATCCGCATGCCAGGTTAGCAGTACCATCCAGTGCGGATTCGGTTGCGAATTGTCCGAAAGAAAATCGAAAAAAGATTGGATTAGCTTCTGGCCGTTAAAAATGCGCTGCTTCGACGCACGGGCCAACTCGCAACGCTCGACTACAGCTACGTCGCGTATTGGCTTGGTCCTGGCTTGGTTAATCTCGTTCCGCCGGGACTAGTTGCATTTGTCTCAAATTTATTGAAATCATTGTATCGCTTGATCGCATGGACAACGACGACGACGGTCAGGGATTCTCGTTGATCAACGCGGTGGCTTCGTCTCGAAATCGAATCAGTTCTTCGTCGACGTTCGCATTCAACTCCATCCACGCAATTGCTTGGTCGTACCAAGTGCGGGCTGACCCTCGCTCGTCGAGTTTCCAGTGGGCCATAGCCAGGAACAGGGCATTGATGCCGCGGTGCTCCTCGGGACTCAAGTGCTCAGCTTTTTCAAGTGCTTCGATGGACGAGCGATAGTTGCCTGCGCGGTAGTCGACTACGCCTAGCGTGTTCCAAGCGTAGGCCGCATGCGGTTCCAACTCGACGGCTTTCTGACCTAGTTCGACTGCCCTGGTTGGATCCTGAAGAGCCTTTTCGGGGCACGTAACCAGGAGCCACGCCAGGGCGTTGTGTGATTGCCCTCGGCGTTCGTCCAATGCAATAGCCTGCGTGTATGCGGCGATAGCCTTCTGCCACTCCCTTGAACGAGTGAAGCCGACGGCTTGCCGAAATACGATATCGGCTTCGACCATTTTGCCGAGCGTGCTATCATTGACAACAATATTTAACGTAGGTAAGGTTTCTGGGTCAGAGGGCAAGTAGGTTGGCAAGTTCCAATCGAGGCCCATCTTTGCTAACTGCTCGCGTATCAACCGCAGATCCCACACGTGAATCGACTGACTATCTCCATTGGTCGCGATCAATTTCGTCCCATCCGGGCTGAAGCTGATGCGACCCGCTCGATCCTGGTTCGGATCTTCCAACCGCGCGAATTCTAGGCCAGTGCTAGGGTCCACCAATCGAATGACGCCCATTCCAGACTCAACTGCTAACAAATGACCATCGGGGGAAAAGTCAGCTCCCTCACCGCCGCCGATCCTCGGCCCTTCTCGCCATGTACCAACCTCCAAGAGGCGGTAGCCGTCAGCGACGGTCCCTAGCCATTTGCCATCCGGGCTAAAGTTAATTCGCCAGCCGATGCCCGGCAACGACTTGGCGAGTTTGCCCGTTTCAGCTTCCCAAATCATCACGGACTTAAGGCCGTGGCTGCCGGTCGCTACCAAATTTCCGTTCGGGCTCACGGCGATGAATCGCGAGTCTTGATGGGGGGCGAGCCGCAACGGCTCGTTCGGGCGGTTCGCATGCAGCACAAATCCACCTGACGATTGCGCACTGGCGATCACACTGCCATCCTCGCTACTGGCGAGATCAAAGATCGACCCCGGCAAGGAGAGTTTTTCTGGCGGGCCCAGCTTAAGGCATCCTGCCAGCAACGGATCGGACTGAACAGGCCAGCGAAACAAGCCTGCTGGGCAGTTTGTCAGCAGAGATCCCGAGGGCTCAAACATTGCGTAGTTGATGCCTGGCAGCGAAATGAAGCGGAGCTCGTTGCCGCTTGCTAGATCCCACAGCCCAACTCCGCCGTTTAAGCCGACAGCAAGAAGGCGTCCTTCGCGATGGATAGAAGGATGGAAAAATGGAATCTTTGAACTCTCCGCCTGAATTGCCATGGTAAGGTACTCTCGGCCTGCGGCAATTTCCCAAAGCCCAACGTGGCCTCCGTGGATTTGGACTGCCAAGTGCCGGTCATCTGGACTAAATCGAATATGTCCCACACCCGGCATCGATTGACTGAGTAGTTGCTGACCAGTGCGAGTGTCCCACAACCGCGTCTTTCCTTCCCATCCTGAGCTTGCGAGTAAGTCGCCAGAGTGACTATATCGGATTTCAATGCCACCGTTGGAGAGTACGTCGGGTAACGTCTTTTTCGTGCCCGTCGTCACGTCCAATAAATGAATCCGAAGATCGTTGCAGGCAACAGCCAACGTCTTTCCATCTGGATGCCATACACAATTATTCGGTGTGTACGGGTGAAACTGATGTGAGGCGATGACCTCTCCCGTTTCGAGATCGTGAATATCGATCAACGTTTTTCGACAGACAGCAATTTGCTGAAAGTTTGGCCGAAAGGCCAAGGTGCTGCATGGGCCGCCTGGCAATTGCTGAGGCATCATTCCATTCGCTAGGTCGAACACCTTGACTGGGGTGTCATAGTGACCAATGGCAAAGAGTCGACTGTCCGGGCTGAAATCGGGGAAATAACCATTCCCTGAAAACTTCAGTACTTCGGAAACTTTACGTCCGTCCAGTTTCCAGACCTGCATTTCGGCGGCCGACCAAACGACGAGAAATCTCCCGTCGCGGCTCATGATGCTCCAGTTACCAATTACTGTTGTGGGCAAGCGGGCTATTTCCTCGTCATCTGCAATGCGATAGATGCCTACGGCTCCTTGGCTGTTAACCTTGGCGTAGGTTTCCATTTTGTCGTCGCAATCAAAGTAGGTGAGCCCGTCCGACCCATCTGGCCATTGCTTGGTTAGCCGCATATCAGGTAGTGCCAGGCAGGCGATGGCGGCATTGCGAAGGTTCAGAAAGTACTCCGCTGGCAATTGCAACTCGCGAGCGATGCGGGCGGCTTCCTCGACTGCGGCGAGACTTTCAAATCGCTGTCCAGCCCGCCGACTAAGCGATCCCGCTTTGCCTTGAGCGAGCCGCGCATCATAAAGTTGCCGTGTCGCCTTTTCCTCCGCAATTTGAGTGAGCAATAATTGCTCGTGCGTAGCGCTTCGGGCCTCCTTTTCATTCTTCAAACGTGTTTGAGCCAGCCCTTCCGCCGCAGTCGCTCTAATGGCTTGTCCAATGCTGACGACCGTTCCTAAAACCAAAGTAAGTGCCAGGATGGCTACAGTTGCAAGAGCACGTTTGTTCCGCCGCGCAAACTTTCCGAAGCGATAGGTCACCGATGGTGGGCAGGCTAGCACCGGTTCGTCATTGAGATAGCGCAGCACGTCGGCTGCGAAACCGTTGGCAGTCCCGTAGCGACGATTGCGATCCTTTTCCAATGTCTTCATCACGATCCAGTCCAACTCGCCGCGGAGTGACTGGGCCAGTTCGGATGGCTCCATGTGCCGCTTAGCCGAGATCGATGCCAAG
>JBBRJI010000554.1:0-4581 GCA_038219625.1 Pirellulales bacterium
ACCCCAACGGCATGAGTAATCCGGCTCCCAATAGGCACATTGATGCCCTGACTTGGCTGCTACTGGTCTTCGGGGACAACTTCGTTACAGTCAGCCCGAAAACGATTTGCAATATCGACAACAAAGTCCCGTGACTGTGGGCCAAAGTCCACATGAGCCGCCGAGTTTCTGCGTTCACTCCAAGATACCAAACGATTTTGAAACCGTGCAGCGTTTCTAGCGTAATTCCCAGTCCAACAAAAACCATCAACGACCACCAACCGAAACGCATGTGCCTACTCACCAGTCGTGAGCCGGCATCCAATGGTGTTGGGTTCGATTTCGTCAAAATCATGTCCGTTCCATTTGAAATGGCGGAGAGTTTGGAACTATTCGTAAAGTGTCACTGGACGGTCGTCTCGCTGCTTCAAGAATTTCTGAAGAACCTCCATGTTCAATCCATGTTGTGCATCCAATAGTGGCTTAAGCCCTCCAGCGTTCGAATGAACTGGATATGTCCCCTTTTGAAGCGAAGGCGCAATTGGAGTTCTTTCGTCCGGCGAGATGAGTGAATCGTATTCGCTTAATTTTACTCCCAGTTTGTCCAAAGACTGTTGAGCTATGTACCGGGTAACGGAATAGGGATCGTCGAGTAATTGAGCCAAGAATGGTGTTTGCCATCCCTCTCCAGCAGCGATCCTGGCCGGCTCCCAACCATGCGACCATGCAGCCAATGATCTCTGTACCGCGTCACCTCGAAGCATCCAAAGGAGCGAAGCAGCCACTTCGCACTGCTCTGTGTCCAAATCTGGACGCGGCGTCCCGTACCATTTCTCCATATGATCGGCCGTCCAGCCGAGAGACTGGTCGACATGGCATTGGTTGCACGCGACGGGTCTGCCCGTCGCCACGCTCGATGCCACGCTCGGCGAATCGACGCGATGGCTACGTATCGCGGTGAAGAGCGCGTAGCTGGTGTAAGGCATATGGCAATTGTAGCAACGGCTTCCAGCAGAATCGACAGCATGATGTGTGTGTTGGGAAATGTCGCTGACCAACTTCTCATGGCACTGCAGACAAACTTGATCATTTTGCATGTCCGTACGCATCTGCTTGTCGGGTTCGCTTGAATGCATCGAATGACAGGACAAGCAGGACATGCCACCCTTTAGATAACAAGCGGAATCCTTCATGCCGGAAAATTCTCGACCGCCAACACGCATCGTCCCATCCCGCCAGAAACGGATATCGTCTGGATTATGGTTATCGGCCAACTTGAAAGCACTTTCATAATCGCCACCCGCTCGATACTTGTTGTATTGCGTCAGTGCTTGCTCGTCGAACGCGACATGGCATTGTCCACAAACCTCCGATGACTTGTGTGGCGACAGTCTCGCAGGATTTACGATCGTGGGATCGGCGCTACCGCTCAAATGTTGTCTGTATCGAGTCAAAGGATTCTGATGTTGAGCGATGTGAGCTGCACCGGGACCGTGGCATGCTTCACATGAAATCCCAAGTTCCGCTACGCGGCTTTGCCAATTTCCCGATTCGTACCCCACGTCGCCGGCTACGCTGTGGCAAACGATACAATTATTGTTCCAAACCTGCCCGTATTGTTTCGAGTCAGGCGGGAGACGACTGAATTCAGGGGGCAGAATAAAGGAATCCGCGTTGGGGAGCCAACGATCGGAATCAATGTGGTACACCCACGGGAATAGGCGGACTTTATTACCATGCTCGCTGGGTACCCAGTAGGCTTGAAGATGATGCGAACCCGTGGTCATCACAACTGGCAAATTTACTTGCGACGAATCCGTAGTGGTATCCTGTGAGCTTTCGTCCGGGTTCTTCATTTGGACAAAAAACCACTCGCCATTGCGATCGACTTTGCACGACGAACCATTCGATTCCAGCAATCGGCCATCGAAGGGCGCACGGACTGATTCGGCCGTAGCTAGTTGGGTCATCGTTCGGTGATACGAGCGATGCCAGCTTTCGTAGTGACCGATGTGGCATTGTCGGCATGCGTCCGAGCTTGCAAATTCCGGGCGGCCAACCGTGGGCACCTCTTGTTTGAGCAACTGCAGATCGGAATCCGGGGGAAACCAGAAAAAGGCGCCCGCAAGGCCGCTAAGTGGCATCATCAAAACGAGTCGTGTTGATTTCCTGGCTCCCCGAGTGATTCTCCACAACAATGCGGTTGTACCGAATATCACAATGAAATACAGGGCCAGTTCCAAGTTTTGCATGTTTGTCGTCAGTCGCTCTACGATCTCTACAGAGAGGAGGGCTATTCAGAGAGGAGGGCTATTCAGGGAGAAGGGTTGGTCGCTTATCCTGTTGCTTTAGAAGTTCCCTCAATTTATCGAAACGAACGCTCCCCTTTTCCGCTTCCAACAGAAGTGGGCCGGCTCGTTCGGCTGGAAGTGGCGATGCGGTCGATGTCCAATCGGCAATGGCTTGCTTCTTCGCGGAGTCCCGACTCGAGGGTGGACCGACATAATCGTATGCTTCTTCTTTCCAAGCTGGAAATCGCCGCATGGCGATTGCCGCCACGTAACGCACAACGGAATAGTCGTCCGTCAATAACTGGGCCAAAAAAGGCAACTGCCATTCCTTTCCAGACGATTCTACAGCAGGTGGCCAACTCATGTGCCAAGCCGTAACCGCCCGCTGAACGGCGTCACCACGCAACAACCAAAGCAACGAAGCGGCTACTTCGCGTTCATCCTGGCTTAAAGTCGGCTTCGGTTGACCATACCAATCCGATAGTTTCTCTGACGACCATTCCAGTGTACGATCCAGGTGACAAAGGTTGCAAGCATTTGGATGATCGGATTTGTCAGCGCCCATAACCCTCGGAACTTGGATGCGGTGGCTGCGAATACCTTTCAATAGTCCAAAGGTCGTATGTGGCATGTGGCAATTGTAACAAAGGCTTCCGCTCGAATTGGAAGCGTGATGCGAATGCGCCTCGATCCGATTCTCGAAATCGGTGTGGCATTGGATGCAAGCTTTGTTACTTTCCATACCCTTAGCCAATTGATCATCGGGCTGGCTGGAGTGCATCGAGTGACAGGAAATGCAACTCAATTCGCCGCGCTGGTAACACGGTGAATCAACCATCGACGAGTATTCCCTTCCCGAAACGCGGCAAGTTCCATCGCTCCAAAATGGACGCTCTCCCTCGTCCGGTCGAGTTTTCAGTTCGGCCTGTGTGATCATGTGATGCGTTTTTGTGAGGTCGCCACCAGCCCGATAAGCGTAGCCCGTCTTGCTGAAGGTCTCCATGTCAGGCGGCTTGAAGTAAGCATGGCATTGGCCACAAATCTCCGCCGAAACTCGCGGATCAGCCTTGGCTGGGTTTACAACTGGATCTTTGCTGGTCAATCGCTCGATGCCAGGAGTATGATAGTCCAGGTGTTTTTGGCCTGGGCCGTGGCAAGCTTCGCACGAGATTCCTAGTTCGGCTACCTCCGTGGCCACTTTGATCCTCACCAAGTCGAATTTGGGTGCTCCAGCCACCGCGTGACAGACGATGCAGTTGTCATTCCAAACGGCGAAGTGGCGTCCTGCCTCCGGCGGCGCAAGAAAAATATCTTCTCTTGGCACCCAGCGTCGATCTGCAATCAAATACACCCAAGGTATTTGGCGTAGCATGTTCTGGACGTTACTAGATACCCAATAACCTTGCATATGATGCGAGCCCGTAGTCATCACAACCCGCATTTTGACGACCGGTGGTCGAGCCCGGGCGAGATCGATTCCGTTTGCAAGGGCACCCGCTTCCCAATCTGGATCTACCATCGTGCAATAGAACTCGTCAGCCTCACGCGTGAACAGGTAATCGCGTCCTCGCGACGACAATCGAACTCGATTGAAGGGCGCCACCACCGTTTCCGGTGTTGCCACTTGAGTCATCGTTCGATGAAAGGAACCATGCCAACTGTCGTATTGTTCGCGGTGACACTCACGACATGCCGCGGATCCCGTAAATCCACCATGGGTGACTCGATGCGGAAGTGCTGCTTGCATGAGAGCCAGATTCGCCTCTTGCCTCTCGTCACTCTCCGCTCGGCTTGTTGAGGCCTCTCGGTGAGTTGAGGAATCTGTCACATTCGGTCGCGGTGCATCCGATCGCGGTGCATCCGACCGCGAGTAATACTGGCTAGCGATGACCGCGATCGCGAAAGCAACTATAAATGCGATGAGAATTCCAAACCGATTCACGATGCACCCAATTTCCCAATGCCCTACTGTCCCCACGTCGTTTCGGGGCTCTTCCAACAAAGCCTTACCTCCCATCAGTTTACCAGACGGGTCCAGCGTGAAAGGTGAGGATTCGGTTCTTTTGCGAATACTTTCGTTTGGCTCGCAGAAAAGGGCCAAAACTAGCCGATTGCGAAACGTCCGCAGGATCGGTTAGACTGATGTTCACAGTTCTGACAACTGTCTGCAAAGCATGGAACTTCCTTCTTGGGCAAATGAATAGAACATTCTCAGGCATTCACTCTTATCTTCGATCATTAAGACCAAGCAAACTGATTGGAGCCGTTTGCTATTTCGGCAAAATGATCCCTCTCAAGGGATTGGCGAACC
>JBBRJI010000555.1:0-4576 GCA_038219625.1 Pirellulales bacterium
ACCGTAACGTCCTTGCGGACAAAGTCGACCATCTTTCCAACCACTTTGCTACCGTCTCGCATCGTCCAAGTCTGGAGTTCTCCAAGCTTCGCATTCGAGTCGAGAGCCTCTTTGGTACTCAGGTATTCTAAGTCCGCGTCGGAAAGGTCCTTTCTCGGAATGGAGATCAATTCGTGTCCATTTACTTTCTCCTTGTCGCCTAACTTAAACACGGCTGTCTTATCGTTGAATGCGACCAAGGTCCCTTCAAACTGATAGTTTCCAGACTTGTCCGACCATTCTCTTTTTGTGGCTTCCTGCAACGGCAAAATAGTCAAAAAGAGGGCAACTAAGGTGGCTTTTAAAAACATCGCTGATTTCCGCTAAAAACAAGTATTGTTTGCAAACCGCGTCGGCTTTATGCATCTCGCGATAGTATATGCCAAACAGCCACCGGCTTCAAACGTTTCGAATGAAGCTTCGGAACTTCGAATCCGGCTCTGGAATGAAAAGAACCGTCGGATAGGTCCATTGTCCGGACCCTAGTCCCGCCCGGTGATTCATTCGGTAAAATGTCCTAAACCACAACCAACCGCAGAGGAAGCAGAGGAATGAGCAGAAGAATGAATAGTGAGATCCGTAGGGGGAATGTGAATTAAATGCAATCTAACTATAATGCGGCGTAAGGTGGTACTCACATTTTGCGACAACTCTGAGTACGATCGTGGTTCTGGAAATCTAAAACCCTTCTTTTTTTCAAAGGCCCAAACGTGAGTCTAGCAATTCCTTTTTCCCAGTTGGTTCGTGCCGTGACCACAGTCCGCCCGCCGAAGGTACTTCAAATGGTCGTATTATTAGTCTTGGTTTGCACAACGGTATTGTGCGTCGGACCGAAATTAAACGCTCAGGAACCTTTGCTCTCAGAGGTTTTGTCGTCCTCGCCTAGTCGAGCAAACGCGATCTTGTACGCAGACATACCCTCTATTCGAGCCTTGACCAGGGGTTCGATGATGCAAGCGGACTTCCCGGATGGGATGAATGAAGTTCGCGTAGCGGCCGACTTAAACCTCAAGCCCTTGCAACCCAAGTGGGAGATCGGTTTGGTTACCTTCAAGAGTCTGAAAAGCGCGGAAATCCTTGCAAAGTCGGTCAAAGGATATGTCGACTCCATCGGCGGCAAGAATGTGGTTTGGTCTCCGCGACAATCGTACCTGATTCCGATGGAAAACAACGTCTTGGGTATCGTGCGACCAACCGACCGCAAGCTTGTCGGACGCTGGCTGAATAAAGAGGCGACCAGCGGGACCTCTGCCTATCTCAAGAAACATGCGCTACAGGCTACTAAGTTTTTGTCGCTGATGCTTGCCGTAGACTTGGAGGACACCTGGTCGGCACTTGCAATTGAAAGTCGAATCGCCAATTTTGAGTCGCTCAAAGGGTTGGATGTCAAATCGAACGCGAAATTGCTTTCAACCGTCCTTGGGATTCAAATCATCGTCGGGCGAAAGAATTTGGATGAATGCATTATCAGTCTAGACTTTGCTGCGTCTCCTTCGCCACTTCTGCCCGTAGCAAAAAACTTTTTCATCGAAGTCCTTAGCCAAACCAATTCTTCGGTACCAGAAGCTTCTCAATGGACAGCTTCTGTAGATGGTAACACGCTTGCCTTCCGAGGAACGATCTCAGCCCAGACCATCGATCAACTCATCGGAATCTTTACCCTTCAAGACCAGGCGGCTCGCGTTCCTTCGAGCGACCTGGAACCGCTTGAGGATTCCACAAGCGAAAGCGCGCTACTAGAAATCAACAAAAAATACTTTACCAAGACAACAAACTACATCAAGCGGGTGCGCGACTACTCGGCTAGTAACACAGGCGATAGAGCCCAGTGGAACGGACAAATGGCGAGAAGAATTGACGATATTCCAACGCTCAACGTCGATCCAGAACTTGTCGACTTTGGTGTCCGAGTTGCACAAGGATTGAGGGGAAACATGGTCGCGATGCAACAGACCAATATCAAGGTCGGAGCTGCCGCTGCAATCAATGGTGCAGGCGGCCCACAAGTTAGCTATTACGGTGGATACAACAATGGCTACGGCGGTGGTTATGGCGGCGGTTACTACTACAACGATTCTAACTCGACAGGACAATACCAAGCCGTGGCGCAGGCAACCGGTAACTATTCCTACCGGGAATTGATCGCCCAAATCGACGCAATGGAGGGAGAGATTCGTCGCAAGATGACAGACAAATACAAGGTTCAGTTCTAACGCGTCTATTGAAATTGTCGTCGACCCTATCGCATGCTTAACATATCGGTCCCAACGCATTTGGACGTTGGTCCGACGGGGATGAGCCTCCAATGCAAAAGAGCAGTTTCATCTCGGGTGCGGCAACTAACTTGCGCAGTAGTTGGAAAGACTTGATCGTTGCGGACTTGTTTTACAAGCTGCTTGCATTCACAGTTCTCACACCCATGTTCAGTTTCTTGCTTAAGGGCTTGCTGCTGCTGGGTGGTAACAGCGTGCTTTCCGATGTCGATATTGCTTGGTTCTTTATCGGCCCTTTCGGCTGCTTCTGTGCGGTTTTGCTTGGGGCAGTTTGGATCGCGATCCTCGCGTTAGAACAAGCGTCTTTGATTGCAATTCTCGCCGCTAGCAAGAATGGGACAAAACTAAGCATTGTGGGCTCACTGCGCTTTGCGGCCTCATCTGCACCTTCAGTACTCCGCGTTAGCGCCCGAATGGTTGCGAATGCACTGCTGGTGATAGCACCATTTCTAGTGGTAGCTTCACTCATCTACTCGTGGACTTTAGGCGAGTACGATATCAATTACTACCTTGCAGAGAAGCCACTTCGTTTCAAGCTAGCGGTAGGCTTCGGTGTTGGACTGGCAATGTTACTGATCAGCCTTCTGCTTCGGCTGGCCTCTGGTTGGTTTATCGCGTTACCGTTGGTTTTATTCGAAAAGGTTTCACCGTCTAGCGCACTGAGGCAGAGTCGTCGAGTCCTCTCGGGAAACCGCTTCCGAGTCGTGGTTTGGTTGGTGGTATGGTTGGGCATCGGTCTATCCATCCACATGATCGCGACCCTGGTTTTGGGGGGCGTTGGAGGTTTGCTGGTTCCAACACATACAACAGCCTTGGCTGTTCTCGCTTGGCGAGTCGGACTGATGCTGATCCTTCTTACTGTGGTGGGGACTTTGCTCAATCTCTTGGGCACGATCGGCTTCTCCCTGGTTCTGTTCCACGCATATCAAGTATTAAGCCCCATTGGATCAATTATGATCGCCCAAATGAAGTTTACTGAATCCAAGGCATCTATTTACGTGCGCTGGATAACCCGCATGCGACTTACTGCATTTTGCATTATCGGAGGATTGTCAGCAGCATTGATTGGCATCTACGCCATCAACTCGTTGCAACTAGAGGATCGCGTTGAAGTTATGGCGCATCGCGGGGCCTCCAAAGATGCACCAGAAAACAGCCTCGCTGCATTTCGAAAAGCAATCGATGCAGGGTCGGACTGGGTCGAAATCGACGTTCAGGAAACAGCCGACGGCGAAGTTGTTGTCATCCACGATAGCGACTTGATGAAATTAACTCGAAACAAAATCAAGATCTGGAACGCGACCCTTGCAGAACTGCAAGCGATCGATATTGGAAGCCAGTTTGCACCGGAGTTTTCCGCCGAACGTGTGCCAACACTGGGGAAAGTGTTGACTCTGTGTCGCGGCAAGATCGGCGTCATCATCGAACTAAAATACTACGGCCATGACCAGCAATTGGAACAGCGAGTGGTCGACATTGTCGAACAGCACGGGATGGCAAAAGAGGTTATGGTGATGTCGCTCAAGCCTGAAGGGGTAAAGAAATTGAAAGCGATTCGTCCGGACTGGAAATGCGGAGTGTTGCTGTCGGTGTCCCTCGGCAACATCCAGAAATTTGATGCCGATTTTCTTGCATTGAATGCCAAGTTTGCGAGCCGCAGCCTTGTCAATGGAGCTCACAAAGCAGGAATGCAGGTTTTTGCCTGGACTGTCGATGATGCGCCCGGAATGTCCATGCTCATGAATCGAGGTGTGGACGGAATTCTGACCAACCGCCCCGAGCTAGCCAGAAAAGTCCTAAGCGACCGCTCGAAAATGAGCAGTACGGAGCGATTGCTGGTAGAGATAGCGGCTATGCTCGGTACCACGCCGGCCCCCCTCGAACAATAGCCGCGATAGCGGCAACAGTTAGTATTCGTCGGGCTGTCGATTTAGTAACCCGACGCGTGAGCGAGGGACTGGGTTCAGTCGATCATGTTGACGACTGCCCATCCGCTCATTCTCCATGATCTGAGTGATGCTTCAATTGACGTTGCGATTCCACTTGGGTCCAGAATCATAAGGCGAGCGGCCTGCTGAAATCTACCTGCCTTCGATACGGATGGGAGGGCGAGGCGACCGCCGATGTTTAATCATCCAGTGTCGTTGAAACAATGACATCTCAAAACGGCAAGTAATAAATCCACTTTTGCATACGGACCGAGACCTTGCTGATCATGGCAAAGGGTTTTCCCCAGTCTGTATAAATGGCAACTGTTCCGGCTG
>JBBRJI010000556.1:0-4561 GCA_038219625.1 Pirellulales bacterium
GGATTGCGCATCTTTTCTTCCACTTCGCCTAATTGAACAGACAGGCAAACCGATTCCTTTTGCTTCCGTCGGTTTTCAACCGGCGGGGCAGCATCTGTCAGCTACCAACGCGAAAAGTTCGCAGTGATCGTTCTCCGTCGGCCTCGTCCGGCGGAAGCAACGTCCTAAAACGTTGCTTCCGCCCGAATAAATCGGACGGAGAGCGGTCAGCGATGCAAACATGAAATGAATATCGGGTATTCGGTGTAGCTGTCAGATATGGCCCCGCCGGTTGGACCCCGACGGTAGCCAAACCTCTGTCGATATGGACGGCCACGATATTCCTGCATCACTTTGGGGACGTTTCCACACGCGAGTAGGGCGATGAGTTACACTACGGGTCGAGCGTTATGTACGTATCATGACAATATTCTTCTAATGTGCTGAGGTTAATACTTCCTTCCAATGCCTGATTGGTTTCCGGATCTAGTTACGATCCTGATCGCTTTGCTTTTGGTTTTGGTTAACGGTTTCTTCGTTGCGGCGGAATTCTCGCTGGTCAAGGTTCGTTTGGGACGAATCGAACAACTCGTTGCCCATAAAAAACTCTTTTCTCGAACCGCTAAATGGCTGGCGCAGCGACTGGAACAATCGTTGTCCTCCTGCCAACTCGGTATCACGATGGCCTCATTGGCGCTGGGAACCATCGGCGAGCCGGCCTTTGCTAAGCTTGTGGAACCGTTTTTGCGTGCCATTCAGATCCAGTCACCGGCCATCGTCCATGCCGTCGCCTTTGCGATTTCATTTACTTTTGTTACGGCGCTTCACTTGGTCATTGGCGAACAAGCTCCCAAAATTTTCGCCATTCGAAAACCCGAAACGATCCTGCTCGCTTGCGCGATCCCTTTGCAGATTTTTTTCATCGCAACCTATCCGTTGATGCAATGCCTTAACGTTTCCACGACATGGCTGTTGCGATTGATGGGTGCCACCGAAGCCAACAAGAGCTCGATCCCATACACCGAAGAAGAAATTCGAGCCCTGCTACGCGAGGCCCATGTCCACGGCAGTTTGACCGGAAGTGAACACAGCATCATCAACGCCGTCTTCGAGTTTGCCGACTTGGTCTGTCGACGCATTATGGTTTCAAGAACCGATGTCGACTTCGTAAACATTCATGAAGAGACCAAGGTTACGATGGACATGATTTTCCGAACCAAACATACTCGCTACCCCATTTGCAACGGTTCCTTGGATCATGTTTTGGGGGTGCTGCACGTCAAAGATATCTCCGGCGAGACCATTAGCGATGGCTTCGACTGGAAGTCGCTGATGCGGCCACCCAAAAAAGTCCCCGAAAACATGCCCATCAGCAAACTCCTGCGACATTTCCAGGGGACCCACCAACACATGGCCTTCGTTGTTGACGAATACGGCATGATGATCGGTATCGTTACTCTCGAAAACGTACTCGAGGAAATTATCGGCGAGGTCGCAGACGAATTTGACGTCGAAGATCCTGAAATAGTGCCAGATGGTCCCGACAGTTTTGTTATCCTGGGTTCAACCGCAGTTCAGGACGTTGAAAATCGACTCGGCATCCAGTTTGAGTATGCTGATGTGGATACAATGTCGGGACTGCTACTCAACAAAACCGAGCGCTTGTTGGTCGCCGGTGATGTCATAGAATTTCCCAACGCTATTGCAAAAGTCCTTTCCGTTTCGGACGATCGCGCAACGAAAGTTCGATTAACTCTCATTTCACAACAAGAATAGTTTCCGAGGAGTATCCGCCATGAAGTGTGTTCATTTCGCCGTCGTCTTTGCTATTTCCATCCTATCGATTGCTCAGGCAGCGTTCAGTCAGGAAGTCGCAAAAGGCAAAGCGATTTTTGATGGAAAATCCCTGGCTGGTTGGTCGGGCATCACCACCCTCTGGCGCGTCGAAGACGGTGCGATCACAGGTGAAAGCACTGCGGATGCCCCGCTCAAGAACAACACGTTTTTGGTCTACGAAAAAAAGTTCGGCGACTTTGAACTGAACTGCGAGTTCAAAATTACAGGTGGCAACTCCGGTATCCAATATCGATCGAAGCTAGTCGACCCAGAAAAGTTTATTGTGGGTGGTTACCAAGCCGATATCGATTCTCAGAAAGACGTGAAAGAGAATAGCTTCATGGGGATCAATTACGAGGAACGAGGCCGAGGAATCATCGTGGAACGAGGGCAAATCGTTTCGATTGAAGCGGACGGAAAGAAAACACGCATTGGTTCGACCGGAGACGCAATGGCCCTGCGAAGCAAATTCAACGTAGAAAACTGGAACTCGTATCGCATCGTCGCTAAAGGCAACGTCTGCCAGCACTACATCAACGGTGTGCTGATGTCCGAACTTCAAGACAATCAAGCAGACAAGCGAGCCTCCGAAGGAATTCTGGCTCTCCAGTTGCATGCTGGCCCTCCAATGAAAGTCCAGTTCAAGAATATTGTTGTTACTGAGTAGCCAATGAACCCACACGACGTCCTCGTGCAGAGGATTCGACAGGCCACGCAAGCCTTGCTCGGTCAACAGCATTTAACGCACCAGATTTCGGAATGGTGCGACCAATACCAATTGCAGTGCGATTCCATCGTTTCCTCAAGAGGAGTTTCACTAACGAGCATTGCGATTGTGGGTGCCAAAGGACAGGGAAAGACCTGGATCGCGCGACAGATGATTCTGGATCGGCGAGTCGCACAGGGACTTCCGAGCGGGATCCTCTCTAGCGAAGCCACGACCCACGTGCATTGGATTGGGCCGATTGTTCCAGAGGCGCTCGATGCAAGTCGCGAGCTCTACCATCCCTGTCGATCCGAAACCATGCTGGACTTGGGCCGTCCCTACATGCTGCTGGACACGCCCGGCATTACCGATGACGACTTGCAAGCCGCCAAGACGGCCAAAGAGGCGATGGCTCTCTCACCGGTCAAGCTGCTAGTGGTTCGTCGGGATCAATTGCGTGGCGCCATTTTGAGCCAACTGGCTAACTTTACTGAGGGCGCGATCTGCATCCCCGTCATAACATGCGTACCGCTCAACGACCTGGCTGGAACCACGACGAAGCGTTTGAGCGAATCGCTGCAACGCGACATGGATACGTTTTGCGATGCAATGAAATCCAGTGCGCCAAAAACCAAATTCCTTGAATCGATCCTCGTTCCCGATTTCGAAGCCGATGGCGATGAGTCCAAGATCGGGCTGGCTGTTGCTCGCGATTTGAAAACGCGATTGCAAAGTGAATCGTTGGATGATATCGCCGCAACCCGCGCGAATCGACTTTCTGCAGCAACCGACCGATTGCGACATCGCATCGGGCAAATGCTGGATTCGCAGTTGCCTCAGCTATCGGCGGCCGTTCGTCGTCTTCATTCCGAAGCGGATGCTTTGCCATCACAGACGATCGAAACCGTGCTTGGCTCGCGCGTGGTGCTACAGTCCGCAGTGCGTGGTCGACTCCGAGCACAAATGATTGCCGACACCGGCATGATTTGGTTTCCCTTTCGAACTGTGCTGACGGTTCTCGGGCTGACACACGGGGCGTGGGATCGATTGTTGCTGTCGTTGTCCGGAAGCGTGCCATCGATCTTTGGCACCTTCGCGGCTTGGGCTCGGAATGTCCAGCAGTCCAGGAAAATCAATTGGGAGATGCATGAAGGAATTCGTGATCTACTGAACCGACAGATTCAAGATAGGCTTGAACCAGTCCAAGCCCAGTTCCATCGCGCCGTAACTCGCATGCGCGGTTCCGATCAGGAAATCAAATCCGCTTCCGCTTCGCCGCAAATCCGATTATCGGGAGTCGAAGAATTGCAGTCGCGAGCGAGAAGTGTCTTTGAATGGAGCGTCGACAAGCACCAAATGCCTTGGATGACGCTTCAGTTCTTCGCTTTGATTGGGACGAGTATTTTCTGGCTGCTCATGGCCGGTCCGATCGTCTCGATCTATAGGCAATACCTGGGAGCAAGCTACGAAACGCTGTCAGGTGCTCAGTCAAGTGTCGAGCATTTCCCTCATCCGAGTCCGGCATTGCTTCTGACGAGTGTATTGCTCTCGCTGATCCCAATGCTTATCTATGCCATGATTGTCTTGAGCTGGAGCCAGCGACGAACGAAAATCCATCGAATCGCGGACAGCACGTACGCCGAAGAAGTCAAATTGGTGGATGAGTTGAAGCTCAGCGGAGTCATTTCGCTTCACTACGATGATCCGCTGTTGGAACACGCCGAGTTTTTGATCCATTGCACGCAATAGCCAACCTGCCCTGGGCTGCTAAAAATTTGCTATTGCGATCGAATCTAAGAAGTAATTTCACTTCCGTTTTTGTTCCTCGCAAATTTTGCAGGTCCATATCGACATAGGTTTGGCTACCGTCGGTTTCGAACCGGCGGGGCCATATCTGAAAGCTACCTCGAATACCCGATATTCATTTCATGTTTGCATCGCTGACCGCTCTCCGTCCGATTTATTCGGGCGGAAGCAACGTTTGAGGACGTTGCTTCCGCCGGACGAGGGACTTGTCGATTTAGTAACCCGACACGTCAG
>JBBRJI010000557.1:0-4554 GCA_038219625.1 Pirellulales bacterium
TGCGGACGAAACGCCGTCTTGGTCCGAGTGGCGAGGACCAAACGCGAACGGTGTGGCTTTGAATGCTAAACCACCCATTGAGTGGGGGGCCGAAAAAAACATGCGATGGCGCACAGCCATTCCAGGACGCGGGCACGGCACCCCCGTCGCTTTTGGCGATCGCATTTTCTTGACAACGGCCGTACCGATTGGAGCAAAGTTGCCGCCAAAAATGAGTGGCCGTCCGGGCGAGCATGACAATCTAGCCGTGGATAGCAAGTATCAATTTGTGGTGCTTTGCGTTGATCGAAAAGAAGGCGTGATAGTCTGGGGAAAAGTCGTCCACGAAGCAATCCCAATCGAAGCGGGGCACAACACAGCCAGCCTCGCTTCTGCATCACCGGTCCTAGATGATCAGCACATTTATGCCCACTTTGGTTCGCACGGACTCTATTGCCTCGACTTTGACGGCAACCTCGAATGGCAAAAGAACTTCGGACAAATGCACTCCAAGCATGGGCATGGCGAAGGAGCATCCCCCACGCTCTCGGGATCCACGCTGATCCTCAACTGGGATCACGAAAAGAAATCGTTTTTAGCGGCTTTGGACAAGTCGACGGGCAACGAATTGTGGCGCCGGGATCGAGACGAAGATACTTCATGGAGTTCCCCTATTGTCATTGATCAGAGTGGCAAAAAACAAGTGGTGGTGTGCGGCACCAATCGTGTGCGTGGTTACGATCTTCGTTCAGGTGAGACCCTGTGGCAATGTGGTGGCATGTCCTCCAACATCGTTGCGACACCGGTGTTTGCCAATGGAGTGTTGTATGTGGGAAGCAGTTACGAAAAAAAGGTGCTAATGGCGATTGATTTGAATGGAGCAACTGGAGATATCACGGGTTCGAAACACATACTTTGGTCGAGAACACGCGGTACGCCGTACGTTCCCTCAATGCTTCTGTACGACGAGTCACTCTATTTTTTGACGCACTATCAAAACGTCTTGACGCGAGTCCATGGTCCAACCGGAAAAGACTCGCCTGGTCCGATTCGCTTGGGTTCCTTGGGTAGTATCTACGCCTCACCAGTCGGTGCGAACGGTTTTGTGTACATCACGGATTTGTTTGGAACCACCGAGGTTATAACACACTCCGAAATTCCGCGAACGGTCGCGGTCAATCGGTTAGACGAAAACGTCAATGCGTCGTTGGCAATCGTCGGCAATGAAATTCTCATTCGAGGTGAAAAGCACCTATTCTGCATTTCCAATAAATCTGAAAACTAGCCATAATTCGGAGGCAACTCCTCGATCGCAACGCCGTGAACGCAACGCCGTGAACGATTTTCCGTCCGATCGGAGCTTGTCTCCGACGGACGCCGTTTTGGTGTCCTACGAGTGCCGTTCAGCCCGTAAATTCACACCCCCGCTCGCCCGTTCCCGCTCAAACTTCAAACTTCAAACTTCCTCAACCCTCATGCCACTCCTCGCTCAATGCAAAACGCTCTTTCTGGGAACGAACAATCGCAAGAAGATCGTTGAGTTGGTTAACTTGCTGGAGCCACGTGGATTTGACATAAAGGTGCCCGCTGATTTTCCTGACGTTTATGATGTGGATGAGACAGGGACTACGTTTATGGAAAACGCGAGACTCAAGGCCACATCGCAGGCTATTCACCGAGGCCTTTGGGCGGTAGGTGAGGATAGTGGGCTGTGCGTTCCTGAATTGGGTGGCCGTCCCGGGATTTATTCCGCTCGCTTTTCTGGGCCGGGGGCCAATGACCAAACCAACAACGCATTCCTGTTGAAGGAAATGCAGTCGTTGCCACTAGAGAAACGTAGGGCCTACTACGTTTCGACGATTGCGTTGTCGGACCCTGAGGGCGGAATCCATATTGAGGCGCAAGGGGAATGTTGGGGTCGAATCTTGACAGAACCGCGAGGCGAGGGGGGCTTTGGGTATGACCCCCTGTTTGAAATTGAGGAGTACCATCAGACCTTCGCGGAACTGGGACTGGCTGTCAAACGCGAGATTAGTCATCGGGCACGAGCCTTAGGCGCTTTCCTGAAACGCCTTGATGAGTTGATCGCGGAATAATGGCACCAAACAGCTACACAGATTGGTTTTTGTTAGCCATTGCTGCATTTGGCATTGGGATTACCAAGAGTGGTTTTTCAGGCGTGAGCATGGTTCACGTCTATCTTTTTGCGTCTGTTTTTGGGGCCAAAGACTCGACAGGTATCGTATTGCCGATGCTGATTGCCGGTGACATCTTCGCGATGTCGGTTTACGGCAAACGCGCCAATTGGCGTTACGTCCGCCGGATGATGCCGCCAACGTTGATCGGTGTGGTGATGGGATGGCTTCTCATGTTTCAGCTTCCGGAAGCCTATTACCGTCCGCTGATTGGAATGATCATTCTTTCGTTAACGGTGATGCAGATCATTCGACTTTGGAAAGAGAAGTGGTTGGCAAACGTACCCCATGCAGCTTGGTTTGCTTGGAGTATGGGGATCCTTGTGGGGTTAACCACCATGTTGGCCAACGCGGCGGGCCCGGTCTTCGGATTGTATTTGCTTGCGATCGGATTGCCCAAGTTGGAATTCGTTGGGACCGCTGCTTGGTTCTTCTTGATTTTGAATATAGTCAAGATACCTTTTAGCTGGAGCCTTGGTCTCATTCGACTCGACACGCTCGCTCTCAATGCAATGTTGATTCCACTCATTGCGGTTGGTCTGTGGGTCGGGTCGCTGGTCATACGAAGAATCCCGCAACGACTATTTGACAGCCTCATTCTCGTTTTGACGGGCGTAGCATCGATTCGAATGCTGTTTTGGTAGCTGACCGAGGCCCTCGCTCAGGTTTTGCAGGAACATGACGAGCGAAGGGCCTCGCTCGTCCACATGGGTTGAATTCACATGGTTTTAGGCGAGCGGCAGACAGAAGACTACCAGGCCAGGCCACCGTGTGGCACGCCCAAAGCGATTAGCGATGGGCGTGGGAAGTGTGGCAAATGACTCTAGCGATTCACCACGCCCTTCGTACCTCAGAGCGTGCCACCAATGCCACCAATGCCACCCGGTTTATTGGTAGATTTCAAACTGCCCCTCGCCTAATGTCTATCTGGCCAACAGGAATTGCAACACGCCAGCCAGGCCGAAAAGTGAAAAGCCGGCGAAAGCAATCGCTAGCCATGACAGAAAACGCCCCGGATACAGAACGCCTGACTCATCCGCTAGTTGAAGGACTATTTCTTCCGCCTGTGGCAATGAGAGCCCCAATTCATCGCGGTACAAACATACTGCTTCAGCCCATTGGCCTTGTTGGATTAAATGTGTCGCAAGTGAATCTAAATTGGACATGGTTTTTTTGACTGCCTCACCGCTCAGTTAATTTGAGGCGATTGAGAGGATTAGGGCCTCTGGCGATGATGGAGGAAATGTGGAACAGAATTGGAGACTTTTTTCCTGGCTTGAATGCTTCGGCACGATAGTTTTGCTGACTTTAGCTAAACCTTCGTATTGAGCCAACTTTTTTGGACTCCTATACTGCCGCGGACCAAATGAGCCGCAGGCGCCGGCAAGGCTTGCAAAGTCCACGTTTTTGGACGAGACAAACGGCCGCGGCTCCACTCGTGCAATCACAGACACATTTAACCTATGGAGAGCGATTCGGTAGTGGAACATAGTCCCCCGACCGATTCAAACCCTACGATCCGGCTTCTAGCCTTTTGGCAGTTGCTGCATCGAATGGCCATTCAACAAGTTGCTCACGCGATCGTGCGCTGGTGTTCGGCTGCGCTTTTTCTGATTGCAACCGCTGGTCTGTCGATTGCGTTACCTCCGATTCATGCCGCCAACGCTGCAGAGATTGGCGTACCACTTTCCGATCCGAAGTTCGCCATCAATGCTTTTGCGCATCAAGCGTCGAAGCAGCGGCAGGGAGTCTATGAAGTTTATACGCTGACTGGTGGGTGTCGCATCTACCAAGGATCCTTTTCAGCCACCTGTGAGAAAGCACACATCTGGGTCGATCGCTCACTGCCAGAGTCGCATTCCGACGAGCATCCAAAGAAGGTTATCGTTCAAACGTTGGGTAATTGCGAAGTGCGTTGGTCTGACGAACAACGCATTCAAGATGAACAGTGGATGGGACGGCTATTTAGTAATTTTGAAGTAGGAATTCATGTCGATGGTTGGGACCAGCCCAATGGAAAAGCCCCGGATCTCGACTGGTCGACACGCAGTACCGTAACGAATGCGGTTGCGTGGACTGCGGCCGATGATGCGATGCATATTCGACTAGCGGCACAGATTACAAACCAATCGCAGAACCGTACTGGCGAGAACTTGCCCCGGCCAGGGTTCCAATCGCCAACGATAGGCGGAATCGAAATTCCAAATGGCTCACTCTCTCAAAGCATGCAAATCGGTAACCCACAGCTAGGGGCGACGGTTCTTGACGCTGGTTCGCCGGAATTGTTTGAATCGATTCAAGCCACACCAAGGTCCATTGTTCAAGGGGAGAACGTACAAGCCTTTCAGTTGCCAGGCCAAGTGGACAATGGCCCTATCCC
>JBBRJI010000558.1:0-4502 GCA_038219625.1 Pirellulales bacterium
AAATTGATACTTGGGATCCCAAGCCGGATCGACCGCTTGGGAATCGGGGACCATTTGGAGTCATCAATACGAAGATCCCGGGTGTCCAAATTTGCGAGCACTTGCCAAAACAGGCTGCGATGCTGGATCGATTCACCTTGATTCGTTCAGTCGACGCAAAGTTCAGTAACCATGAGCCCAACTCGGTTTTTCAGACTGGCAATCTCGAGGCTGAAGCCCGGACGAATAAAGAGGCTCGCAACTATCCTTCGATCGCATCAATCGTCGCCAAGCATCACGGGCCGAACGATCCGGGCATGCCGCCATACGTTGGATTCTATCGTTCACCAAGTCACATTGCCTTTGGCGGTTATCTGGGGCAACAGTACGATCCCTTTCAAGGCAACCTCGCTGCAAAACTGCCAATTTACGATCAAGTTGGCACGGACACTGGCAAGCACTCGCGGGCTGAAATGTTTCAGTTTTCCAAGGGACTGAGTTTTGAACGAATCAAGGACCGTCGTCAGTTGTTGACCGACCTGGATCACATGCGGCGCGAAATTGATTCAAGCGGAAACATGATCGCGACAGATGCTTTTCAACAGCAAGCCGTTGACCTGTTGCTCGGGCAGCGAGCCCGCGAGGCTTTCGATTTGTCGCTTGAACCAGAAGCGGTTCGTCAGCGCTACGGCAATCATCTCTGGTGCCAGCAAGCCCTACTTGCGCGACGATTGGTGGAAGCTGGAGTGGCGTTCGTTACCATAGACCTCAGCTATCACACGGCCAGTGGGACGTGGGACAATCATGGCGACAACGTTCCACCCTATGGAGGAATCTCGCGAGGCCTTAAACCCTTGCTGCCGCTGTTTGACCATTTGCTAACAACCTTGGTCAGCGACTTGGAGGAACGAGGCAAGCTGGATGACGTTCTAATCATTTCTATGGGCGAATTCGGCCGCACACCGATCATGGGAACGCAGGGAAGTTCCGATGGCCGGGATCACTGGCCCAATGTGATGTCGATGGCGATGGCCGGCGGCGGACTGCGGCACGGTCAAGTCATCGGCGCGACAGAGAAAGACGGCGGTTCAATTCGGGAACGTCCCGTAACTCCTGGAGATTTGGCGGCTACCGTTTATCGCTATTTTGATGTACCGCTGTCAACCCAATACCTCGATCATCAAGGGCGACCACGAAATGTAGTCGATCAAGGCGCGCCACTCGTCGAATTGGGGCTCTAACCCTTGCGCTGGCAATAAACGATGTTGTTTCACCTAGCGAAGCGTAAGGACATGCTTCAAAACTTAGCATTTCCGCCGAAACAGTGGAGCCAAGCCCTGGCCTGACGAAACGGTGGGACAACTGCGTTTTACAGGCATTTTGGTAACCCGACGCGTGAGCGAGGGATGTAATTCGCTTCCTCGCTTACGCGTCGGGTTACCGTTTCATCAGGCCAGCCTCCGGCTCCACCTTGGGCTCATGCATATCTTCCTTGAACTTCGGAGCCTTCAAGTGCTCGCGATCCTGCTTCGAAATTTTTGCCAACAGTTCTTCAATTCTTACCATCGTGGTATTCGGTGCCGTAACAACCAACTGCGAACCGAACTGACTGATCACATTCGTTCCGCCAGCGACAAGCCAAGTATCGGGTTCAACATGCATCATGATCAAAGTCATCAATTCATCCGCATGGGAAGCGTCAGGCAAAAAATAGGTCAAATCAAAGGTTCGCAACTGGGGCTCAGCGTCTACATCCTCTATGGAAGTGATTAGGATACCACCAGGCGACAGACGCCATGCCAAGCCGGCGTCAGCGTTTTCTACCGATGCCAGCGTCAGTTGCAATACGTCCTTTAGTTTGCCGGAAGCTTCGACGGTAACTGGGGCTTCAGGATCGACCCCCATTAATCCCAATTCCACTGTATTCATAAGTATCTTGATACCGACCTGAGCCTCCAACAGCTTCAACGCTTGATCCAGTGGCCTTTTCTCGCATTGCACTTTTACTAGTGTCTCTAGGTTTGCCCTCACAGCAGCCAATTCTTCATCATCCGTTACCCATTGCAGCCATGCCGGCGGCGCAGGCTTTTCCCATTCGACATATTCAATTGTCTTCTGCGGCGCCGCAGCCAAATCTCCGCTCGCATGTCGCGCGTCACCTAGTTTCGTGACACCAGCCACTAGCAATCCCAAAATCGCAATCCAACAAACAACTGGCGCAACACGGTTTCTCATCACGGCACCTCGTCAGAAAAGTTCTAGAAGAGTCGTCAAGCGGACCTGACGGATTTGATTCTAGCCGACACCCGTCGACCTCGCAAACAAACGATCGCCTGTTCGCTTAATCATCTTGATACCATCTTGGCTTTCTGTATATGCGGACTGGTACGCCAAACGAAATCGACGGACCGGTCGCTTGTTTCGACGACTCTACATAGCTTTTCCCGTTGAGGTCCAAAGCTACTTCTGCGGATGACTTCAAAAATGAAGACACTCGAAGAAACTCTTCGGGAAAACTACCGATTCTCGGGGCCGAAGGTATACAGATATTCTTGACGCATTTCGGACTCTTGCTGCGCAACACGGAGAAGAATTCGATTTCCACTAATTGCGGGGCTGGCGAATGACGATTCTCCAACGCGATTTTGGGCAAGCAATTCGAATCTATCTGGGGAAGCCTTGATGACATACAGCACGCCCGCCTCATTGGCCCAGTAAATGCGATCGTCGACCAATACCGGCGATGCACTCACTGGACCGGAAAGTCGTTGCTTCCACATTTCTTTGCCATCATTCGTTCGCCAACAAAATAAGATCCCTTTACCAGTAAACGCGTAAAGATACCCGCCAACAACAACCATCGATTCTTCATAGCACTTCTCTCGGTTGCGCCAAACGACTTTGCCCTTTTTACTTGCGTCAATCGCAAACGTTTGCGACTCGGGATAGCCGCCGCTTACAAAAACTAGGTTATTTTCCCAAACAGCAGTCCCACAAGTCGCGATGGCAGGACCGGGCGTCGACCAGAGCTGCTCTCCATTCGCTGGATCGTAAGCCGTCGTCGCACCCTGGCCGCTCATCAGAAGTTGATCCTTGCCATCGATTGTCGCAACAACCGGTGAAGAAAACGATATGCTGCTTTCACGCTTAGCCTTCCAAAGTGGTTCACCTGATTTCGTCGAGTAAGCGACAATCGCACTCGGGCCGTCGTACTCATAGGCCACGATCACCGAGTTGCGGTAGATCAGTGGCGAAGGCGCATAACCATACTCATACATCTTTGGGCGAAAGCGATCGATGAGCTTGGTCCACTGTTCTTTGCCATTCAGGGATACCGAAGATATGTGCACTCCTTCATGATGATAGTGCGTTACTAACAGTTGCTCGCCGTCCGATGCAATGGTCGCCGTGGCCTCGGTGTTCTTCGGATGATTTATTTCGGGAAAGCCGCCTTGATTCAAGTCAAGCGACCAAGTCTGATTGCCTGACTGCAGATCGAAAGCGATCACCGAGTGAATTTGTTTTTCCGGGTTCGAAGTTGACAGAAAGACTTGGGAGCCGACAACAATCGGCGAGGCGTGGCCGCGACCTGGCACTTTAGTTTTCCAAAGCAAGTTTTTCGCTTCGTCCAGTTTGACTGGCACATCAGCCTTCGCAGCATGCCCGTCGCGCTTTGGACCACGCCACCAAGGCCAATCTCGCTCGGCATTTAGCCTAGGGAAATCGGCTATTCCCTTTTCCTGCGGTTCCGCAGTTTTCTCGCCGAGCGCTACGATAGATAGCAGCCAAGCGCAAACGAATTTGGTTTGGTAAAAACGAATCGGCATAACGGCAACTCCGAGTTAAGATACTTCAAACGCCGCAATTCTAACGCAATTCGCCGTCGTGATCCCACACCGCGCTGCGAAGTCCCGCAGGGACGGTAACGGTTAACCAGTTTCATAGCCTGTCTTGTTGCTTCCTGTTCGTGGAGTTTCAGAGCGGTGCGATTGGTCGCGACATGGCAGCCTATCTTTGTCGTCGTTATACTCGGGCGACATTGGGGGAGCTATCCGAACGATTGAGTTAGCTTGAGTTAAAGTCACGCGGGCAGTTCCTCATATTTAGTAAAAGGTTAATTCGAGTGACCATACGATGAGCAACTTCTTAAACGCGGTCGAGATCGGCGCACGCGGCCAAAGAACGCTAGCGAGTGCGTATTACTTGTCAGCGGACGTTTTTTCTGCGGAACAGAGTCGCATTTGGGAAAACCAATGGCTGTGCGTTGGCCGCATCGCAGATTGGTCAAAGCCAGGTGATTTTCAAGTGCTTACGGTCGGTCGCGAATCGGTGATCGTGCTCCGCGATCAGCAAGGTAACTTCCAGTCTTACTTCAATCTGTGCCGCCACCGAGGAACTCGCTTGTGTGAAACGGATAGCGGCTCGTTGCGCAAGACGATTCAATGCCCCTACCACGCTTGGACGTACGGCCTGGATGGCGAGTTGGTGGGCGTGCCCGACGAAGAGACTTTTACCGACTTCCG
>JBBRJI010000559.1:0-4493 GCA_038219625.1 Pirellulales bacterium
TCTGCTCATCCCAGTAGATCTCTCCGCAACCCGACCCACAGTTCATGCCACGAATTCGGTCAGCCAATCGCGAACGGAGAGTGCCGCATCCCCCGATTCCCCCGCAGCCAATGGCACCGCCGCCAATGCCACCGCCGCACGTACCCGTTTCACAGCCATCGCCAACCATGCGGACCGTGCAGCAGCCAATATGGCTTGCCAACAATCCAAATCCAACCAGCCATCCGAACAAGACAGATTTCATTTCCATGCGCCCCTGAAGAATTGCTCATCTGCACAACCAATGGATTCGTCGCCCCTGAGAGCAACCCGTCCTTCTGTTGGTCTCTATCGGCTAGTACAATCGATACAATCAGCAAATCTTTCCAACTTTATATGCTAGCAATTTTGAGCGATGGGAATTCGATCTACCCGATGACACTAGAAACCATTCTTCAATCGCGATTGGTTGCGATTCTGAGGCTTGACGATTTGTCGACAGCCACGCCGATTGCTGAGGCCCTTTTCCAAGGTGGTATTCGGGCGCTGGAGTTTACGCTCACCAATGCGATGACCCCAAAGGTTGTCAGGACCTTGCGAAATGAAAACAAAACGATTCAATCAGGCGATGCGGTTCTTGGAATAGGATCTGTTCGAAATTTGGAAGAAGCAAAACTCGCGATTGATTCTGGAGCTCAGTTTGTGGTCTCGCCCATCACCTCGGTTCCGATTATCGACTATTGCCGACAGAACAAAATCGTGGTCTGCCCAGGAGCTTACACACCAACTGAGATCGCGATGGGTTGGGATGCCGGGGCAGATATGGTGAAGGTGTTCCCAGCCAGGAACTTGGGGGCAAACTACATTCGTGACGTACTTGCACCAATGCCATACCTCAAGCTCATGCCAACGGGCGGCGTCGACTTGAACAACATGGCCTCGTACTTTGCGGCTGGTGCGGTGGCAGTTGGAATCGGCAGCCAATTGCTTGATCCGGTCGCCATCCGCAATCAGGACTGGGACGAAATAGCCAGGACGGCTTCGTCCTACATGTGCGTCTGCAAATGGGATAGCGAAGTATGACGATTCCCGCTCAGTCCGATGCCGACAGCCAGTCCGATGCCGATAGCCAGACCGCTTATGATGTCGTTACTATCGGCGAAACGATGCTGCGACTGACACCGGATAGCACCTTGCGTCTTGAGCAAGCGGAGAGCTTACAGGTGCATGTGGGTGGCAGTGAGTCCAACACCGCGGTGGGACTGGCGCGGCTCGGCAAGCGCGTTGCCTGGATTTCCAGAATGACGGACAACCATTTGGGGAGACGGATCGAGCGCGCGATCGCATCACATGGAGTGGATACCAAGCACATCGTTTGGACTGCCAATGATCGTGTCGGGCTCTATTTTTTGGAGGCTGGCACTCCTCCTCGAAATAGCCAAGTCATCTATGATCGAGCGAATTCTGCGTTTTCCAAGTTTGAGCCAAAAGATTTGCCAGTGGGCCTTTTTGTCCCGGGCAAATCCAAGTGGTTGCACATTACCGGTATTTCGCTGTGGCTCGGTGAACCCATTCGAGGGACCATCGCCGAAGCAGTAAGGCAGGCAAGATCGGCTGATTGGCAGATTAGTTTTGATGTCAATCACCGGACGCTCCTGTGCAATGCAAAACAGGCGCATGCCTATTGCCACAGTTTGTTTGAGACGGCGGACCTGGTGTTCCTGCCGCGTCGAGATGCGAATAATCTTTGGGAAATGAGTGTCGACGAAAGCGATGCATCCGTCATGGCGAAACTGATTGCGATGCGAGCTGGAAAGCCAACGGTCATGACCTTGGGGACTCGCGGAGCCATGGCAAGCGATGGCGAATCGTGCGTCTTGCAAACCATTGAGCCGGTGGAGCCTATAGGAAGACTTGGAGGGGGCGATGCATTTTCGGCGGGCTTCCTATCCGCCTGGCTGGACGAACAAGATTTGGAACGATCGCTGAAATGGGCCACAGCCACGGCCCGACTCAAATACAGTATCTCGGGCGACCTCCCGCTGCTTTCGAAAAGTGAGGTGGCCAATCTAGTCGAAGGGAGTTCGCGAGAATCTCTCGTAAGGTAGAGATCGTCGGGTCCGAACGTCTGTGAGCCTTTTCAGGATCATGGGGCACTATCCCGATAGGGATTACAGAGAGTAGCCGGGGGTCGCTGCGGAGCAGCGCACCCCCGGAAACAAAAGAAACGACGCGGCGGTGGATTTCGGTTAGCTTTCTGTTATCATTCCGTATCACTCAGCGCCCATGCCGATATGCCGCGAATGATTCCATTGGGCTGCGACATCGTCGCGATGACCCCGTTTCCATGCGTTGTTTACCATTATCAAAATCCTCAAGCAGTCTTTGCTTGTTTTAGGTTCTATTTGGCAAAAAACATTATGAAACACCTGCTCTTGATTGCTGTCGCTTGGCTCTTGGTTTCGCAGGTTGCTTTATCCGCTGAAAACATAACTGGCAAGCGCCCCAACATCCTGTTCATCCTGACGGACGATCAGGGCTACGGTGACATTTCTGCGCATGGCAACCCCGTTCTCAAGACCCCCAATCTCGACAAACTTCGAAACGAAGGGGTGCGATTTACGGACTTTCACGTCAGCCCCACCTGTTCCCCCACGCGAAGCGCACTGATGACAGGTCGACATGAGTTCAAGAACGGTGTCACGCACACGATTCTCGAGCGCGAACGGCTCACGCTCAACGCTAAAACCATTGCGCAGGTGCTCCAATCAACTGGTTATACCACGGGCATCTTCGGTAAGTGGCATTTAGGTGATGAAGCCGAGTATCAGCCAAACCGCCGTGGCTTCGACGAAGTCTTTATCCACGGTGGCGGCGGGGTCGGGCAGATTTATCCTGGCTCTTGCGGCGATGCACCGGGCAACAAGTATTTCGATCCCACCCTCCTGCACAATGGCAAGTTCGAAAAGACGAAAGGCTATTGCGCGGACCTCTACTACGAACAAGCGACCAAGTGGATCGACTCGCAGCGCAAGGGCAATCAACCCTTCTTCGCGTATATTCCTTCGAACACCCCGCATGGTCCCTACATCGCTCGCCCAGAAGACAAGGCCGTCTACGAAGGGAAAGGACTGACGCCCGAAACGGAAAGTTTCTTTGGAATGCTCCATAACATCGACCAGAATGTCGGCAAAATCGTTGCCAAGCTTGACGAGTGGGACATCGCCAAAGACACGCTCGTCATTTTCATGAACGACAACGGCGGCACTGCCGGCGTGAAGGTGTTTAATGCTGGGATGCGAGGTTCCAAAGGGAGCGCTTGGATGGGTGGCACGCATGCCAGTTCATTCTGGCGTTGGCCCGGCACAATCAAGCCCGCAGATTGCGCAGCCCTCACGGCCCACATTGATTTTTTCTCAACGCTTGCGGAAATTGCGGGAGCCAAGATTCCCGACGCCGTTAAACCACAAGTCGAGGGACGTAGCCTAGTACCATTGTTAGAAAACCCCAGCGCTCCATGGGCTGACCGTTCTCTGATCGCACATCAAGGCCGTTGGCCAAAGCTGGCGGATCCGAACGAATCGAAATTCAAGATGTGCAGCGTCCGCTCTGCGCGATGGCATCTCGTCTCGGAAAAAGGGGCGGCAGAACCCAAGTGGGAGCTGTTCGATCTGAAAGCCGACTACAGCGAAACGACCGACGTAGCTGCACAGTATCCTGAGGTCGTTAAGGAACTGGCTGCCGCCTTCGAAAAATTCTGGTCGGAGGCGATCCCGTTGATGGTCAACGAAAAGGCCGAGGGCCCATCGATCAATCCGTTCCAAGAACTGTACTACAAGCAATTCGGCGGAAGTCCGACGGAAGCCGACTTGGCGAAGATGGATCCCAAACGCAAATTAAAGTGAAGGCCTCCGTGGGGCAGGCTGCCAGCCTGGGTTCTCTTAAAGCAAGCTGCTGCTAGTGCTTCTTCCATGCTAAATTTGGGGGTAGCGGGACTCGCCAAGAGTTTCGGTGGACAGGACGAATTCACTGGGATTTACCTCTTGAAGTCGCCGAAAGCCTACGCGGCTTCCGCTACGGGAGAACCCCAACTCTTAAGCTGGATAGAGCACTAGCAACCTATCCTACGAAAGTTGCCCGCGTAACTTTTCCGGCAGATCAGGCTGCTGCCACGCGCTCATTCCACCATCGATGTAAATGGTTTGTCCGTGAATGTGTTCTGCGTCGTCGCTTAGCAAGAAGGCAGCCATGGGGCCGCATACCGATGCTTCTGGGACTTGGCCGTTGGGAGTATGCAGTTTCATCCATTGCAGTGCATCCGCGTCGCGATTGAGCACTGAGTTGGTCAATGGTGTTCTTACCAAGCCGGGTGCAATTGCGTTGACGCGAATGCCTTTGGGTGCGAGCGCAACGCAAAGCGAGCGGACCAAACTCGAAACAGCGGCCTTGGAAGCATCGTAGGCCGTGTGATCGGATTCCGACAATAGGCCATTGATCGATGCGGTGAAGAGGAC
>JBBRJI010000560.1:0-4486 GCA_038219625.1 Pirellulales bacterium
CGTCGTTGAACGAATCGATGGCCCAGCCCGTCTCTGCTGCAAACATCCCAGCCAACTGGACGTTGCCGGCATTGAGCCCATTGGCAACATCGAGCAAATTCGTATCGAAACCAAAGAACGTATCGACGCCGAATAGCCCCAATGCGCTATCGGTGATTCTAAGCGGGACTTGAACGGTCTGCCCAGGCCGAGCAAGCACCTTCAAGTCGGCGGCAATCGTCGGGTCGACACCGGCCACGGTTGTGATACTGCCTGCAGGCAGATTGGGAATCTCAGGCTGCAAGGTTGGCGAAAGGCCCTTGCGGGAGATCCATGAAGAATCAAGGCCATCGAGACCTGCATTTTGGTTGACATCGGCCACAATCGCCGGATCGGTCCAACTATGGGCATCAAAACCTGTGTACGATCCGACGATCACTCCCGCGTTCCAACCAGCATCCTGCGCCGTGTACAGCCCGTCCGCGTTGGTGTCGCCAACGAAGATGGCTTTGTGCAGTCCTGCGTCCCCGATCGAAGCAATAGGTGTTGCTCCCCCGGCTTGAGTAAAGACCCGCAAGCCTTCGATGCGAACCAAGTCCGAAGCACCGTAAGGCGCATTGGCTGGAATACCTGCCAACAACCGCGTGATGACTTGTGGTCCCGAACCGAGCGGAGTGGTACCGGACAGACTTAGTCGCATTCGACCCGAGTTGACCAAGTTGACCGTCGTGGTCCAACTGGCGGGCAAAACGCCGAAGAACGTGCTAGTGAAGTTGATGAGTGCTGGGTTGTAAACGACATCGAAATCGACCGCCAAAACGTCTGCCCCATCGCTGATCGTGACAGGCACGCCCGGATTACCGTTGTCATAGGATAGATTGACACTTTGCCCAGCGGTGCTGGTTGCACCGCGTGCAAAGTCCGGAATCGAGACGACGCGATTTGTACTCGGGTTCACGGTAAACGTACGTACAAAGTTACCGCCTGCAATTCCGTTGCCATCGCCATCGATTAATTGGCCCGATGGAAGTTTGAATCCGTCTGCTCGACTAAACAGCGTGAGGGTGTAAGTATCCGGAAGGAGTGGTCCACCTGTCTTGGCGAAGGTCATTCGTTGGGTGGCTTCATCCCAAAGCATTGAGCCGCGAACTGTGCCGAACGTTGCTCCGACAAGCGTAGCGTCGCTAGGATCGAGGGCTGCGTCGATGCCATCGAACAGATTGAGAACCGAGAGGTCTGGTGAAGCGTTCAAGCTAACGCTGACCGCACTGGGAGATATCACAACGTCTGAAACGCGAAACGATCCTTCCAACCCGACGGTCAATGAGCCTGCAACTGAGTCTAATTCCGGAAGCGGACTTGCGTTTCCATCAATGAGTGCCAAGTTGCTAATGGAAAGTGTGAACAGTCCGCTCGCGCCTGGATCGACTTCGAAATTGAGGCGGAACAGTCCAACGCCAGCCGTAAGCGGAACCGATGTATTGCCACTCAATGCATCCTCAACATGAATTTGTTGACCCGAACCACTCACCGTCGGCTGACGACCTGCAAAGACTGCACTCAGTGCTTCACTCGCACCGATTAATCGGACACCTGTACTGGGCGTCACCATCACATCCAAACTATAACCTGAAAGTCTTCTAGGCAATCCGGGCAATAGATCCAAACTCAAATCTACGAAACCAGTGACAATACCTGATTGACTGCTAATCAGATTCTTGTTAGGAACACGAACCGTGACCTTGTTATCGTCCGATCGGATGATTCCGGACAACGACGTCGAACCCAACTGGGCTGCCGTCGGATTGGAAAGCGCGATGCTAAAGGCTTCGTCAATTTCAGAAGTCGTATCGCCGAGCACTTCGACCACGATCGTCTGCTTCAAAGTGCCTGGGGCGAAAATGAGTGTGCCGCTGGTCGCAATGTAGTCATTTCCAGCTACAGTCGCAGTGCCATCAACCGTTGCGTAGTTGACTCGAATTTCGCTTGTCGACGCATGTGAAAGTGAGACCTCAAACTCAAACGGAGTCCGACCTACGTCCCCTTCAAACTTCGATACGGTCGCGCCAATAATCGTTGGGAGTGGATCATTGTCCCGATTAATCAATTGTGCATCAGGAATGGTCAGGCCGTTGTAAAAACCATCGTAGCTGGAGCTAGCCGAAGTCACGACTGAGTAATTGATGTCACCATCATCAATCGAGTCATCGACGCCTGTAACCATGATCGTTTGTTGTACATTCCAGTTCGCAGGGGTGAACCGAACGAGATAGTTGTTTACATTCGCCTCAGCTAGATTGCTTGACTCGACAAAGAAAGAGACGTCGTCGTTAGGTTGGCTCGTCAACACGACTGTAAACGTTGCGACCACCGCGCCTGATTCGGATGTCTCAAGCAATGCTGGCGGCGTGAATACGATCCCAGCGGTGTCGTTATCAACTACATTGACAGAGAACGATGCCGGAGTAAGTGCGGTGTAAATCGCATCGGCGCTAACGAAGGAGTGCCTTAAAACGGTCGCGATTGCCGCTTCCGCGATCAAATCGTTGATGGCGGTGAGGGTCACCGACTGTGGTTGATCCCAGTTCGAAGCGTCGAACGTCAATGTCGCAGGAAACACCGTGACCTGAGCATTGTCAGCAACGATGTTAACAGTCACAGCCGACGTCGGCTTGGTCGTCAATCGAGCCGTATAGGCGACCGAGGCTCCACCTTCGGAAATGGACAACGCACTTGCGTTTGTAAAGGCAAGACCTGACTCAGTCAGACTCGCAGCAGAACCGGGGCCACTTGCCTTCCAAAGGGAGCGATTTCCTGAAGTTTCCTTGGCAGTGAAAAGCACATCGGATCCAACTGAACCAATAATGATTGGCAACGAACTAGAGCCGCTGTTCAAATCGGAAATAAAGACCGGTGGACTCGTGCTTCGCCACAGCTCAAACCCGCGAGAATCGTAAGCACTAAAGTAGAGTGCGCTACCGACCGCCTCCAATCCGACTGGATTTGAACCCGCTGGCCCAGGATTGACTTCACGCAGTATTGTCCCTGCGGCAGTTCCATCGCTCTCCCAAAGTTCCTGTCCAGCGATGCCATCGTTCGCACTAAAGAACAGTCGCGTTGTTCCCACCACGGTCAATTCCTGAGGCTGGCTACCTGCGGTCGGATGGATGTCTTTGAGAAGCTTGGTTCCAGCGCCGGTTCCGTCGCTTAGCCAAACTTCTTCGCCCACGGTGACGTTGTTCGCAATGAATGCAATGCCGTTCTGATAGGCGACTAAGTTTCTTGGCGAACTATCGATCACCCCAGGATTAATGTCTGCGACCAGTCGCGGTGTTGCTGTTGCACTATCCAAACCCCAAAGTTCTCGGCCCGTGGAACCGTCATTGGCCGCGAAAAAGAGCTTGCCGTTGCCTACCACAAGATCGGTCGGCTCAGAACCGTCGGGTCCTACTTTCAAGTCGGAGACTAGAACCGTACCCGCAGCCGTGCCATCACTCTTCCATAGTTCCCGCCCGAGTACACCATCCAAAGTGAAGAACAGCCGGGCATTGAAGCTAACGAGCGAAAGAGGTTCGCCAACGCCGAATCCTGTAACGAAAACGGGCAATCCGCTGGAATTCAATTTCCAAAGAGCATGAACTCCTTCCGATACCGTCATGAAATAAAGTTCGTTGCCGACAACCGTCAGTTGACTTGGCTGACCATCTGCTGTGCCGGGTTGGGCATCCAGTACCGTTGTCACCAATCCAGTGGCGGGATTGTAAACGCGAACCTCGCGACCCACCTCCGCCGACGTGCCAACAAAGTATAGCTTACCCTGAAATACAGTCAGTTCTGCAATGCCGCTAGATACCGCGCCAGGTGTCAGATCGACCAAAAGGGCCGTCCCTGCCGATGTCCCAGTGGTTCGCCAAAGCTCTAGTCCTGAATCGAAGTTGTAGGCTGTGAAATAAGTGACACCCCCGAGTTGCACCGATTCCGTGGCTTGCGTGCTCGACACGGAGTTGAAGTCATCATCGATATTGACGATCGATTGCGCCGACGGTGCGAGCCCGTTGTAGAGCGGGTCTGAACTCGCCGAAGGTCCCCAATTGATCGAGAACGTTTTGTCTCCATCGACATTGGAATCGTCTACGCCGGTGATGGTTACTAACTGAGGCACATTCCAATTGGATGGCGTGAAGACCAACTGGGTAACGTCCGCTACTGCTTCGGAAGCCAAGCTGGATGAAACTGGGATTTGAACATTGCCTGTGGGTTGGCTGGCGAGCGATACCAAAACCATGGCCTTGGCTCCAGCTTCCGAGGTAACAACGGAACTTGGGAAGCCAATGTTGATGCCGGCGACATCATTGTCTGCGTTTGCAAGGGTATGTGTCGTGCTGAGCAGATCGCGATATTCCGATGCGACGGTCACAGGTACGCCAAACACAATGCCGTAATTTACCGTACCATCCACGATCAGATCGTTCACCCCCGTGACCGTCACGATCTGAGCAACGTTCCA
>JBBRJI010000561.1:0-4479 GCA_038219625.1 Pirellulales bacterium
CAGAGCGATGTGCCGAACTCCTTGCGGAACAGACCGTACTTCAGGAACGAATCGTTCTGCTCCAAAAGCGTGCGAGCCTATCGTCCGATGAAATGCTGCAAAAGCGGTCCGAGCATGAAGAGATCGAACAGATCCGGGAAGTTGCCAACCAGGAACTATCCCAGAGCGAAGCTTGCTGGAACAATCTCCAACTGCAACTGAGTGCCATCAAATCAAGAATTGACGTGGCGCAAGCGGAACAGGACAAGATCCGGGAGTCCTTGTCTGACAATCGCTCACAGTTGGCTGCTTATCACTTGCATATCGATCAGATCCAGCAATCCATTGACCAGCAGCAGCAATCCGTATCCCAAGCGATAGAGGAGACGGTACAGGTCGAACAGTCACTCCAAGCGGCGGTTGCCTTGCGAGACAACGCGGCTCTAGCAGCCGAACAAGCGGCCAACGCCAAACGGGAAGAAGAAGAGACGCTGCGCATTCAGAGAAGTTACTTGTCACAAGCACAAGAACAATTCGTTTTGCTCCAGGGAAAGCGACACGGCGTTCGGGAACGATTGCTCGTACTGGAACAACTCGAAGAACAATTCACCGGTGCTGGCAGAGGTGGGCAACAACTCCTCCGTCTCGCTCGCGGCAATCAAAATCGGGATCAAGATTTGGCTCACCCGACTGACGCAATCGTTGCGAACGCATGGGGAACGGTACTTGGCCTAGTCGCGGATTTGCTCAGTACCGAAATGCACTTGGCACCTCTTATCGACGTCGCGCTGGGTTCGCATTCCGACGCTATCGTTCTGAGCAACGGGCAGATCATCGACTGGATCAACGAGGGAAGCTTAACCGTCGATGGCAGAGTCACGCTGCTCCGCATGGATCGGCTATCCAGTCGTCGTTCCGGCGAAAAAATCCAACTCGATGGCCTGCGGGGTGTATTGGGTCGGGCAGATCGAATGACTCGTTTTGATGACGCCTATGAACCGTTGATTCGATTCTTGCTCGGTACAACGTGGTTCGTCGATACGCTTTCGACGGCCTTGGAACTGAGTCACTTTCGTGGTGCCGGCTTGCGATTCGTCACCGCCGAATGCCAGTTGGTCGATAGCGATGGAAGCATAACTCTCGGTTCGCTTCAGACCGGCTTGGGATTGGTTTCGCGTCGCAGCGAGATGCAGTCAGCACGCGAGGAGATCAAACATGTGGAAACGAGTATCGGGGAAGCAACGGCCTCGGTAGCAAATGCTCAGGCCTTGATTGCCCAAACGGAGTCCTTGCTCCGTACGAAGGATACTGCGGCCCATGCAACGGCAAGAGACCTTACAGCCTGCGATCTCCGGTTGGAGGCCATGCAACTGCGGCGAGAAAAACTCACCGCGGCGTTAGAATCAAGTCGAACCAATCTGGAGAACGCAAAGAATAGGCTTGCGGAAGTACATCAACTGATGAGCACCGCCGAAGTTGCGATCCAGCAGTACTCGCACCAATCAAGCGATCTGGACACGCTTCGCGAATCGATTTCGCAAGAGTTTTCGCAATGCGAGCGTGCGATGCAATGCGAACAAGCCATTGTCACGGAGAGACGGATCGAACTAGCTCGGTTAGAACAGCGTGTGGTTGGGCTTCGAATCACGATCGAACAAATGCAACTCGATTCGGCAGAGCGAGTCAAAAACGTCGTCCAGTCCGAAGGCACGTTGTTGACGATTGCGAATCGAATCGAAGCCACAAACGTTGCAGCTACCGACTTTCAAAGTCGGTCCGCTAACGCGCATTCCACACTCCAAGCCATCGAAGTCAGACGAGCCGAATCGGTCGAAAAAATTCAGTCCCAAAACACTATCCTTCAGCAATCTCTGAGGCAATGCGAAAACGCTCGTCGCAACATCGAAAAAGGACAAGATCGACTCCAGGCAATCGAACAGCAGCAGTTGCAATTGCAACTGCAATGGGTACAACTGCACGACCACTACGCCAGCGAATACCAACTTAATCTGGATTCACTCGCAACGGTTGCCAGTCAGTTCCTAAGCCACCGGTTTCCTGAAGGAAAGGAAGACCTACTCGAGGCGGCGAGCATAGAAACTTCTCAAGCTGCCAACCGATGGCTAGATGACCTACTCAGGGACACCAAGCGAATGCCGATAGCAACCGACTTCGATCGGCCCGGCATCGAAGCCGAAATGATCCAACTGCGGCAGGAGATCGCATCTGCTGGAAGTGTCAATATGGAAGCGCTGACCGAACTGGACGAACTGCAAACAAGATTCGATCGACTCTCGCACCATTATCAGGATCTACACGATGCGAAAGTCACGTTGGTTGGAACGATGGCCAAGATTGATGAGGACTCACGGCACCTATTCGTAGAGACATTGACGACGATCCGAAAGAATTTTCAAGAACTGTATCGCCGCTCGTTCGGTGGCGGCTTTGCGGACATCGTGTTGGAGGACGAAAACGACCCGGACAGCGGCATCGAGATTATCGCAACACCACCAGGCAAGACAACGCTTAGCAACTCGCTGCTCAGTGGCGGAGAAAAAGCCTTGACAGCGGTGGCCCTGATTATGGCTTTCTTCCAATATCGCCCAAGTCCCTTCTGTATATTGGACGAAGTCGATGCACCTTTTGACGAAGCCAACATCGGACGGTTCGTCACCGTTCTAAAAGAGTTTTTGGCCACGACCAAGTTCATTGTGGTGACGCACAGCAAAAAGACAATGACCGCTGCCAACATGATCTACGGCATCACCATGCAGGAGAGCGGCGTTTCACGGCAAGTGGCCGTTCGCTTTGAAGAAGTAAACGACAAAGGCGAAATCCTCTCGGATCAAAAGCGCGCAGCCTAATTGGGGCACACTTCGGCAAGATAAACAGGACGGCACTTCGGAAATGTCACACAGCCCAGGCTCCAACTGAATTCTCCCGAATTCAGCGACGCACGAATCCGCTATTTCTTCGTCTCTTCCCTGGCCTTCTCGGCTTCTGCGCTGGGCGCATCAGGCAGCAGTCGCTCAAGCGCCTTTCCAAGCAGCAATCCCCTGGCTTCGATCGTGATCACTTTGCCCTCCCTATCCAGCAGAAACACGGTCGGTATCGCATTGACGCCATACGTTTCCATCACTTTCGAAACGCCATTTTTTCGGGACTCCCAAAGATTGATCCATGGTATGGCTAATTTCTTGATGAAGGCTTGGGCCTCGTCCTTCTTTTCATCTAATCCGATACCGACAATTTCGAAGCCTCGGTCTTTGTACTTGTCGTAAACCGAAAGCATGTAAGGATGTTCTTGCTCGCATGCCCTGGTGGTAGCCGACCAAAAATAGACGAGCACAAATTTGTCTCTTAGGGATTTAATGTCAAAGTCCTCACCGGAAAAATCTGCGCCCACCAACTTAAATTCCTTGCCCGGCAAATCCAGACGCAATCCATTCGCCTCCAGCAAGGAGATGACATCGGTCAAGCTTGGATCTTTTTTTCGTCGAAAGATCTCAGCAAAAGATTTGTAAGCCTCCTTAGCCAAGCTGTAGTCAGTCAACTGTTCCAAGTTATGTCCGGCAAGGATAGCCATTTGAATATCCTGAAATTCGATCTTGTCCCGCTTTTGTAGGTAGTCTTGAAATCTTTCAAAAGTCTTGCGTTGTGCATCAGGTCCTTCATTTCCCAACAACATTACCGACGCACTCACAAATTCCGCTTCAGCTCTACGAAAGACGGCAGACTTACGATCGCCAACCGTTTCGACAATCCTCTTTGCGGCTTCCCGCAATACGCGTTGCATTTCGATGTATTGCTCAAGTTTGACAGGTTGTCGCTTCTTGGTTTCTTCCATGAACTGTTCCAGTTTCGAAGCATCCTTAGTGTCCGGAATCACAAGAGGCTGCCACTCAAGGTCCGTTCGCGGTGGAGTGGAGTCCGTTCGCGGTGGAGTGGACTCTTGTGCAAAGACTGCAAAGCGATTTTCTATCGCGATAAGTGCCGTTGCAAAAACAAACAACGACACAAATACCAAACTACGCTTGGCCATACCGACCTCAAACCATTTCAAAACTAAAGATGATCACACATTCAAGCAACTAACCGGTGGGCTGACGTTAGCCCTCGTGGCGGACTCCGCCATTGTCACTAAAAAAAGGGACAAAAGGTGATAAATTCGTCGACGAAAATCGTGTTGGGGGCTAAACCTAACGCATTATTGTAGGGTACAATTGTTGACGATTGAATCCGACGACTCACCAAAAGTCCGTTCAGCCGGTTTAAGTCTAATTCTGAACAAACTTGCCCCACTTGACCCAAGATTGGATATCGGGCGTGACCAATCTACGTTGAGTGGGGCTTTTTCGTTTTTTATTCGTGGCCCGGCGGTCCCCGCCCCGATCCGTTATCGACGTCCGTTATCGACGCAAGTTGAGCAACTCATCAAAGAGTTGCTGCGTCGCGGTAATCACTCTTGCGTTGCTTCGATACATCGTGCTTGCGAGC
>JBBRJI010000562.1:0-4456 GCA_038219625.1 Pirellulales bacterium
GTTTGATGAGCGAATGCAACGCACCGTCCAAAATCTTACAGCGTCCGCTCTGCAAGCTATAGTTTTCAACATGCGAATCCCAACCCGAAAGCTCCACCTCCACGCAGCGCACACCTTGTTCGATGAGCCGGATCGCCGATAGGCAACCTCGACCAAAGGAGTTGTCTCCGAAGGAATCGATGACGCTCGCTGACTCGAGGGCAATGTCGAAGGCCTTGATCTGCTCGCTCGCCATCATGGTCGTTGCGCGGACCGTTGAGGATTCATGCAGGGTTTTGTTCTTGTCCAGTTCTCGCAACCGACCTCGCCGAAACTCGGATTCCACCACGTTTCGCAAATCGTCCAACCGCGTTTCAAAAACTTTCTTGTCGGTGTAGCTTCTTAAGTTGGGTAACGGATCTTTCGGGTCTCCCGTTTGGAAGGCATCGAAGACGCTCCCCATGTATCCGCCTCGTGACGGCCATTGCCCACTCAAAATCGAGACGTGTCTTGGTATCTCCAGATTGTCTTCCGTTTGGTGACAGATGACAGAACCGATGGAAGGGTGAATCAAGGTCGGATCAGGGCGCCATCCCGTCTTCATGTTGTAGGTAGCGCGTTCATGGTCCCCTTCCTTGGATACCATCGAACGAACTAAGGTTGCATGATGCATGATCTCTGCCGTCCGCGGCAAAGTGCTTGCGATTTGAAGACCAGGCACCGATGTCTCGATCGCTTTGGTCTCACCACCTATTTTCGAACCAGGATGAGGATCAAAGGTTTCGAGTTGGCTCGGACCTCCCTGCATCCAAAGGATGATTAAGCTCTTGGCCGCCAACTTTTCTCCATGCTTGGATTCGCTTGCGATCGACAACCGCTCTGCGATTCTGGTGAGCATCCCCTGGCTCAAAAGTCCGCCTGTGGCCATGGCACCACCGCGTAGAAAACGGCGGCGATGAAAATTCCACCAGGACTCGCAGCCAGCCTCAATGCCCTCGGTATGGGTTGCGGTTAGTGGTTCCATTGAAACTCCGTGCTATTGATGAGAGTCCAGAAAATGCTGCTCATGGCTTGGGACCTAGCGTTCCGTTTGGTGTCGTGGAGTCGCTCGCAAAAGGCGTTTAGCTCTGCCCCTGTTGGCAATCGATTGAGCGTCGCAAGGTACGCCGTTTCCACTGCAACTTTGTCATCGCTGGCGAGTTGTGCGATGCGCGTGGCCGCATTCATAACTGGATTGTTCTTGATGCGTTCACTCACGTACGATCCGTTCATGACCAGTAACCGTTGGGGAATCGTTACCGACTGTTGAGTGAATTCATCATCCCCTTGGTCGCCGTAGGCTTTCGTGAAGTCATTCACACCGCCAAACAATTCCAGTTTGGAGATGATGGAGCTGCTTTCGTCGATCGCATGAATACGACACGCTTGATGGATCGAGGCCGCCACTTGCTCAGGACGCAGTTGAGTCAACGGAAACACGGCCCAATGATTCTCATGTTCCTTCTCGACCGACTTGCTCTCCAACTCCATTTCCACGCGAGAATCTCGTTGAAAAACTTCGGTGCAAACAATGGTTTTGATCAGTCGTTTGAGATCGTAACCGTGTTGAACGAAATCCTCTGCCAAAATTTCCAGCCCTGGCGGGAAGGGACCGGAAAGTGGGATGCTGTCAAGCGGCTCAACCAACGCCCTACCGAACAGAATAGCCCACATTCGGTTGACCGTCGCACGAGCAAAAGCCTTGTTTTTAGGATGCGTAACCCAGACGGCAAGGCGATGCCTAGGTTCGCCCGACTCAGGCATCAACTCTCGCAGATATGGTACCGTCGGTGCAACCTTGCTCTCGTGGTCGTCGTTGAGGTAGGTGATTCGATAATCTGGCTTGGCATTGTGAAGTCCAACAAATGGGTTATCGAGTCTTGCCCCAGAAAAAAAGGCCGCGAGCTGATGAAAATCGGCTTGAACACCGCCTCGATTAAAAGCGTCCTCCGTCGACGACTCTTCCGATTCCAATGGGCCATTACTTAACATGTCAGAAAAATTAACTTTACCCAAGTAGTCCTGGTGGCACTGCAAGCAATCGATCCGTTGAGCAAGAAACGCTCGCGAAGTTCGACCTGCAAGCCGGATAGCGTCAGGTTTTTTGTTATCCGTATCGTCCATCGTCGCGGTCAGGAAATTGACTTGTGGCGCGTCGGTCCAGGAGCCTTTTGCCTCCAAGAGATCGCGTACAATCACGTCGTAAGGGGTGCCTTTTTCGAAATGATCCGCCAACCAATCGACGTACTTTCGTCGACGAAACACAAGGAACGGGCCTTGATTCGTACCTACCGTTGCGCGCGTCCAGCGTTCCGCCAAATAATCGGAAGAACGCCGATCCTTGAGCAAATACTCAGTCCACCATGTTGGACGTCGATCCTCAGGTACTTGTTCTACGACACGAATTTCTTCAAGCGACAATCCGTTTCCGATCAATGCCAAACTGATGCGGCGAGTAATGGTCCGCCAGTCTGCGGCCTTGGCTGTTGCCAAATCGTGACTCGCAATGTCTGCGTTCATGGCATCGTCTACCTGCTGAGCGACCGATTGGATGGTCGATTCAAAGCTGTAAGAAATCGATCCCGGTGTTCGAAGCAATTTTGGGCGAGGAGAGGTAGCCCAACCAATACCCCCTAAAAACGAAACACCAATCGATACAAGCAAGAGCCTCTTTCGCCAACGCGGAATGTCGTTATTACGCAGTTGCGTTTTTTCCGATGCGGCCTTGGACGCTAGCACCGGCGGCAAGAACGGTGGCGAATTCGCATTCAAAAGTGGTGGTGCTGTGTTCTGGCTCACGTTGAACTAACTTTCGAAGCTAACAATGGCTGTCTCGTTTAACCCGAAGCCGTGGGCGACGGTGGCCGCAACGCATTTATTCGTACGTATCTGTCAATGCTTGGACTAAATCTTTGCGAATCGATCCTTTTCCAACGGATTTCTCAAACCAGTCTTTCACCTTCTTTGCAAAAAGGTCATTTCGGGCTGGCGAAAGAGAAAAATAAACGGCCCGAGCGGCGATGTCGGTCGGCTCCTGCTCGCTTAGGGTCAAATCCGCCAAAGCGATTGCGATACCCGGAGGTAAACGATCCCATGCGAATCGTTCGTTTTTCCCCTGCATTCGAACAATGAGTTCGTCGTCTTTGATTTCCACAATATTGACGAACGTTTTACCGACCGAAAGAGTATCCGCGCCTTGCAACTTGGATTTCGCTTCGTGCACCGACTTGATGAAAATCTCATAAAGCTGACCCAACTGATCGAGCCTCGCCTGCTTTGATGTCATGTCATCGTTGGTCGAAAGGGGTAGGGCTAGCTTCATCTCATCATGAAAAGTTGCAAAATCCGCTTTCGTGATGGCTTCCTTAGCTTTCACCATAGCCGCGATCCAATCTGCTTTCGAAGCTCCGGCCGTCGCGGGAACCATCGGTTTTTTTTCGCTTGGATTTACAAGCGTAGGCTTCATCGCATCGGGTTCGGGCGGGGGTGATTGCATTGGTTCTTTCGGCGTCGAATCCGGCTTCATTGAATCCGTAGCATTGGTAGCCTTGGAAGCGTTGCCAAAGGGGTCGTTCTCGGTGAACGCAACTACCGAATCGCCGGACGAGTCATCCTTGGAAAGCGTTGGTAAGACAAAGGCCGGATCACTGCCGGTCGATTTAAGGCCAGTCTTCTCGCCAATCGTCTTAGGAATTGCTTCCCTTGATTTCGCCAGTGCCTTTGTTGGAGTCGAGAACTCACTATCCGACCCCAGTCGTTTTGCGAATTCTTGTCGATTCCAAATGAATCGAATGCCCGCGTAGCCCAAAAAGGCCACCGCGACAATCACGAAGCCGGCTACCGATAACGTTTGTTTCCATTTTCTATTTCTCTTGAGTCGTTCAATCCTTGAAGCTGCAGATTCAACCTGCTCGGTGCGAACCACTTCCTGTGGATAGGTTCGAACGCTCTTTAATCGATCTTCGGCAACAACGGGTGCCATGGATGGATGGGAAAGAGTGGGGATCTGCCGGCGCAGTTCATTCCAACGGTCATTGACGCTACCAAACGAATGGACTGAGGGGCTCATTCCAACTCCTACCAAACAGGCACTCGGATCGAAGGGTGCGAATGGGTCCGCTTGCGGAAAAAAAGACCTTCTCATCGTCGAGTCTTGGCCGCTTAGCTGTTCGTCGTATTCCTGCTTCTTGGACTCCTCTAGCAAGACGGCTTGAGCTTGTCGGATCAACTTTGCGACCTGCTGAGCCGATTCGGGATCGGACTTTGTATCCGAGCCATTCCAAGCTGCCACGGCAGTGCGTAACGCCTGTTTGATTTCGTTCGAGCTGGCATTTTTGTCGAGCCCAAGCAGGGAGTAATGATTGAGCTGGCCCTCACGCATTCGAATTCCAAGGTGCTTTTTGATTGCCGACAGTAAGTCGCTCATTTCGGTCTCGAT
>JBBRJI010000563.1:0-4456 GCA_038219625.1 Pirellulales bacterium
AATTGCGGATCGCGTGCCGAACGGATTTCAACAAAGCGATGGTCGCCTGCCGATTTGCATTTTTGAAGTTCGTTGGATTCCGTCGGAATCCCTTTCATAGTCGATTGCGATTCCAGAATGACATCCACTTCGTTCGTTCCAGCCAAAGGGGCGACTGAGGCGGAGGTTGCATTCTTGACGGAATTGCAAACAGAATCGCCAGACAGGGCTCCGGCGACGCGTTGCCAATGGTCACGCAACTTTTCCCAAGCAATCACCCCGACGGAGAGCTCGGCTGGAATGGTGATTTGGGCACGCTGGCTGCACAATTGACCAGCCAATGACCACCATGCGCGATGTTTTTCCACGGACACACTTGTAGGAAATGATAACTTCTCAACGTTGGCCGTGCCACGGTTCGATGTGGCCGCGAGGTCGCTCCAAAAGGTTTGGGCCATCTTTGGCAAAGCAATTCGAAAGGATATGGGGATAGTCTCAAATGGGTCGAAGTTGGAACGATTACTTTCCTTCGACCATGCTGCTAGATCGTCGTCCGTTGTCAGTCGGTTTAGTTCCGCGATCATGCAGGTCGTGCGAATGAGTGAAATCGTGTCAACGATTCCCTTGCCCGCTTGGCCTTGTCCAGCCGCCAAATAAAGTGGCATCAACGACTTCAGTAAAATCCTAGATCTTAGCGGTTCTCCGAAGCTGGTTTTTGACTGATAGAGCCATCGCAATGCCACCGCGAGACAGGCGATTATGGCTTGATTCCGTTCTTCTGTCAGGTTGGAAGCCGATGGTTCGTTCGCACTGGACGCTTTGATGAGTTCCGCCATTAACGACTCAAGCGGACCGATTTGCCGATCCTGCAGTCGTGGCACGTGTGGCGTCAATAGTTGTGCTAACACATCGCTCGGCAATTCGTTCATTCGAGAGGCAAGTCGACCAATGGTCTCGGAACGAAAGTCAAGCGAATCGGTCTTGTCGACGTCCGAGGTTGATCCGGAACTCGGGATGCAGGAGGAGCTAAGTGTTGTCGGCATGGAGTCTGTCAGCGCGAAAAAGTACGAGGAGGTAGCTGGCAAAACGTAGCTCGGATACTGGGGTATTCAACGGATGAAAAGAAAAGTTATTGAGTTCGATGGGCGTTTTAAAAATTCGAATCTAACGATCGTAGCGGTTGTGTATGGATGAGTGCTTTGATTGCCGTCACTTTAGGCGAGGGGCAGTTTGAAATCTACCTATAAACTGGGTGGCACGCTCTGAGGTACGAAGGGCGTGGTGAATCGCTAAAGTCAGTTGCCACACTTCCCACGCCCATCGCTAATCGCGCTAATCGCTTTGGGCGTGCCACACGGTGGCCTGGACTGCTAGTCTTCTGTCTGCCGATCGCCTTAGAACAAAGCGTCATGACCGCCGGCGTGAAGCTTGAAGTCGGCGGCATGCTCACCCGACTATCGGCAACACAATTTGAACCGTGGTCCCTTTCCCCAAGCTGCTGTCGATTTCCAATCGACCGTCGATTCCTTCGACAATCGTCTTGACGATATTCAATCCTAAGCCCGTTCCTCTAGGGGTCGTGGCTGGATCACGACCTGAATCACTTCTAAAGAACCGACGGGATACCCTGGCTAAATCCGTGGGCGAAATCCCAATGCCCGTGTCGGAAACTCGTAGCGTGCACTCGGAAGACGAAGTTTTCGTTAACTCGATCTCAACCGAACCATTTTCAAGCGTATATTTGATCGCATTATCGATAATATTGTGCAACACAATTCGCAAATGTTCGTGGTTGGCCAAAACCGTGATCGGTTCGAGTGAATTGAAATTCAAAGAAATGTTGTTGGCCGTGGCCAGGGCTTCGAAGAAATCGCTCGATTCGCGAATCATTGTGTCCAACCGAATCTGGCTGCATTTCGATTTCAAGCCAATCGCATTGGCCTCACTCAACAGCAACAATTGCTGAACTAGTTTGTTCAAGTACTCGCATTCGTTAAGCACACTTGAAAGCATGTCCGAGGACTTTCCATCGGGCAATCGCCCCAGGACCACTTCAACGTTACTAGTAATCGCTGCCAGCGGACTACGAAGTTGATGTGCGGAATTTGCGATCCAATCCTCATTGGCTTTCAGGTGCGACCGAACCCGACTGAGCAGCGAATTGACGGTGCCGGCAAAGCTGTCTAGCTCATCGCCGCTTCCACGCAATCCGAGTACCTGAGTCCTGTTCGTAACGGAAAGCTCAGCGGCTTGTTTGGTTAAGTCCGTCAATGGATTAAGCAACTGGGCAGACAGGATTAACGAGACGATGGGACCTAGAATGACCACGATGAGAAATACCCAAAGCAACAGTCGATCCAATTGTGCCATGGAGTCTTCCACTAATTCTAAGGAACAGCCCACCTGGATCCAGCCCGTCGGATTTCCCTTGTTCCTCGATGGTGAGCGATAAAATGGCCGATTCAAAAACCGATACTTGCCTGATTCTTGTATGTCCGTATTGCCGAGCGTCAGGGATTGAAGCGAGTCAGGGACACTAATCGTTTCCCAGGTTAACTTTTTCTTTTCATCGAAGACCCGTAGAAACCAATGATGCAACTCATGGGTAGCCGCATGACGATTCCAAGCCTGTGAACGCTCTGGACTAATTGTGCCAGCGATCAACTCCAACTGTTCAGCGAATTCCTGTGCATCGTCTTGCAGATCCAAATAGGTTTGCTTGACTTGCAACAGCGACGCTACGTTTCGAAATGCGAATCCGACCGCCAAAGCCGTGATCAAAATAAACAAGGTTAAGATGACGGCAGTACGGACGCGGAACGTAAGTTTCCCCCAATAACGCATCCGCGATTGCCCCAGCAGTTCGGATGCGTCCTCTGGTTTGGGTCTGCCGTCAACCATTGTCAGATGCTTCTGGCGGTTCGATTCGAGGCTTGGGTTCCGATTCGGAGAGCATGTAGCCACGTCCTCGAATGGTATGGATCAACGATTGTTCAAAACCGCGGTCCAATTTGCTTCGCAATCGATTGATGTGCACTTCGATTACGTTTGTTTCGCCTTCCCAGGTGGTTTCCCAAAGTTGGTGACACAGCATTTTTCGAGTTAAGACTTGATTCTCATGCCGAATGAAAAGTTCCACCAAAGACGTTTCTGTCGGCGACAGTTTGAGCTCTTTGCCTTCACGAAAGACACGCCGAGTCGTCAAATCCAGAAGCAGAGGGCCAAAGGTGAGTGTGCTCCCTTCGATTCGGTTGTTCCGTCGGGTAATGGCTGTGATTCGAGCAATCAACTCAAGCATTTCAAAAGGTTTGACGAGGTAATCGTCGGCCCCTTCATTTAAGCCAGCCACTCGATTTTCGAGCGAACCTAAAGCGGTCAATATTAAGACGGGGGTCGGATCGCGTTGGGCCCGAATGGCTTTTAACACATCCAAACCGTTCTCACCTGACAACATCAAATCTAGAACCACCGCATCTGGCCTTCGATCGCGAATCGCTTGAATTGCCAACGGGACCGTTGAAACAATCTCACACTTCATTTCCTGATCGGACAGTCCCTCTAAAATAGCGTTGGATAAGCTTGGGTCGTCCTCCACCAAAAGTATGTTTATGGCCATTGGTTACGCACCTTGGCCTTCGACTTTCTCTATTGTGTTGACGGTCCTGGATTGCAGGAGTGCGGCTGCAAACCCGACCAAATCGCCGCGCTCCTTGGCATGATCCAGCATCGCCTGGAAGTCCTGCGATGCCTCCGCCAATTCAAGCAAGGACGGAGCGATACCAAAGGGCCGCATTCCCCGAGGCATCTTCTTGATCAAAAACTGCAGTGCCTCGGCGGGTTTGCCAACGCGCGTGAGCAAGTCAGCGTACGTTTCAATCGCGACGGTGCCATGCTCCTGGGGATCAAGCGACTCTGCCTTTTGTAAAAACATTTTCAATGCGGAATCCACATGTTCCCCCAATAGAGCTCGAAACATGCCAAGCGACATTGGGTAGAGGTCCGCAAAAGGCTCTTCACTCGGATATTGGTATTGCGAATGAAGCTGCCGACCATATTGAGCCATATCGACCGCGAGCCGCAATTGCTGCTCATTATCAAGAATTCTTGCAAAACGAACCGTAGATGACAAATGGGTTGTGTCCAGGTGATAGGTTCCATCGCGAAGCAATGTTGGTCGTGTCGACAACAGTGTCTCCAGCGAGGATTCGGAATGTACGGGACTTGTCCCATCGCATTTCTCCCGTCGCACAATGTCCGATTTCAAACTGGACAATAGCTCCGCGTGGACATGTTCGACCAACGTTCCCACTGCCGCTTGCTGATCGGCTCTGCCTCGCATGGAGACCACCGAATCGAGCATGGTGATCGTATTGCAAGTGCCTCTCATTTCGAGCGACAATTTCGTTCCCCGGGCTACATCGATCGCTTCGTGGACGAGTAAGCCAAGCACGGTATCCAAATTATCTTGGGTCACGGG
>JBBRJI010000564.1:0-4448 GCA_038219625.1 Pirellulales bacterium
ACTCCGCTACCGGTGTTCCGGCTTTGTTCGCCCACTTCGTCGGTACTACGAAATCATCTGACTTCCCAGAAACGACCATATCGGCTGTACCGCCATAAGCGTTTTCCGACCGTTCCCAACAACCCGAAGGCTGTCGGGAAAACTCTGGGATCTCCCGGTTCTCGCGATTGAAGTTTCTATGCATGCTCAGGTTCTGCGACTCCGCCGTGCCCTCGGGTCGCTCGCCATGACGCGACCCAAGATATTGCCTTCCCACAGACACAACAGTGTCGGCGCACGGAATGGATGATTTCCGAGCTCAATAGCTTGCCTGCATATACCTCTGCTGTGGCTACACCCACGACGCTACCGTCATCAGCGTACAACTCGAGGCCAAAGTTACTGGCTAGGTCTTCTTTGTAGGACTCTTTCATTCCCAACTCCAATCTGGTTTATCCCGGCGCTTTCTGTGTCCCCTTGCTTCCTTCCTTGCTCCCCTTTCCTTCGTCGACGAAAAACGAGAAACAGCGATCACCCGGCGCTGTTCGTGCCCTATTTCATTCAATCCCCTTCGCACCATTCTGGCCAAAGTCGGTCCCATTTTACCGCCTGCACCGAGTACCAGGACATCGCCAGTAACGGAGCGAAGTGTGTCCAACACGCCCGTCGTCGGGCGACTCAGTTCTTCCTCAAGGTCATCGATTGTATTGATGGCAAGCACTTGGATCACTTTTTACTTCTTGATTGGCCCAATGTATTCTGTTGCAACCACGACATCGTCAAACCAGACCGACTGGCTTTCCTTCCAGAACTGTTTAGTCGGGTCCCCTGGATCGTAACCATAGTGCTCCAGCCACAGGCAGTTTACCTTTAGCTCGAGATCACTCCGCCAGCGGATGCCGGTGAACTCGCCTACCAACGTACCATCTACCCACATTGACTGTTTGCCATCTGCTTTGTTCGGATCGCTGTTTGCCTCGATCATAAACTCCCAACATTGCCATTGATCCAGCAGAGGAATAACACGGTTAGCGCTGTTGGCTATCCCTTTGTCCGGCCCGGATGGAAAGAAAGCGTTGCCCCAATACTTGTTCATTTTGGTATCAGGCTCCATGTCAAGAAAATAGCTGTAGAGATTTACTTCGCCCGGCGGCGGATTCTTGCCCCACGCAAACCATGGCTCCATGGCTGTGGAATAGTAGGTACCGTCCGGTTTGGCTCCTGCTTTGCCGAAAGCGGACCACTTGTTACTGTGCTGATTAGCCATGAGCCAGACGAAGTGATGGTTATACTGATAATCGGCGGAAAATTTTACATAGAAACGCGCATAAACCTTGTCGGCACCGGGCATAAACCACTTTTTGGCGTCGGCACCCGTATTCTTACCCCGTTCCATCGGCATTTGAACACACCAACGTCCATTGTTGGGACTAGCCTCGGACAATAAAACGGGTCCACGTTGATCATCCCACTTTTTCATCTCGCCAGTTTCAAAGTTGTCTGTAAACAGCACCGACGGGTCCCTTTCGATGCCTGTGTCGCCGGGGTATTTCGACGCAATTCCAGGACTGGCGAATGACGACTTGACTTCGTTTTGGTCGGCGCGAAGCTTCACTAGCCGCTCAGTAGCAACTCGGTCGATCCAGGTTCCGCGATACTCCGTTTGCAGTTTCTCAAATGCTTCAATCGCCTCGTTCGTCTTTTCGTCGGCGAGAAGTCCCTGTGCCGCCTTGAACTCTTCGTCTCCTACGGTCAGCATCCGAGCGAAAATGCGGCCGGCTTCTTCGCGGCTCAAATCGAGAGGCGGCATCTTGGCTAGTATAGGGGGATTCGGTTCCGACAATATTTTGAACGCTTCCGGATTGCGTTCCCGAAAAAGTCGTGCTCGCATGTCTTTTTGCTGGTTGGACGAGTCGCCTCCCTCACGTCCGCCCCGAGGATCAATATCAGCGATAGCAAGGCCATCGGTCCCCTCTGCCGTGGCCATGATTTTGCCTCTCGGTGATATAATCGTCGAGCCAGAGCCACGGAAAGCAACAACTAGGTAGACATGGTTTTCAGCGGCTCGAACGCGCAAAGCTTGCAAGCCGATATCGTCATCACCTATCGCAGCACCACCCATTGTGGGAAAGAAGATAATGTCCGCTCCAGCCAAAGTCAGACAGCGCGCCGTTTCAGGCATCACCAAGTCGTAACAAATGGACAAGCCGACAGTACCTAAATCTGGAGTCTCAAACACAGGAAATGAATCGCCGCGTTGACGTCCGCCGCTTTCGGACCAGGTCGGACATACTTTGTGGTAACGACCGATCTCCTTGCCATCTCGACCAAGAAAGAAGGCCGTATTGTAGGTTGCACCGTCCGCCTCGATGTGATCGCTGCAAACGACTAGATACATTCTGTGTTCGGACGCAGCCTTGCCAAGTCGGTTAAGCATCCGTTTGACAGCTTCGGGCAGTATTTGCTTGGCGAGTTGTTCGTTCATGCCATACCAATTTAGTAAACCAAGCGTGTCTTCCGGCAATGTCAAGACATCGCACTTCTGCTCTCCGGCATGTTGGACGATCTTCTCCAATTCATCGAGATTCTTGTCGATGGCCGCTAGAACTAAATCCTGCTTCTTGAGCCGCCAGTCGATGGCACGATTTTTAGCCTGACAAGTTGCAACCCGAACAATATTCGATGAATGGAGGATAGGCTCTTCGGCAACTAGCTGCGATGCGAAAACGAACAGAGCGAGGTATAGCGAGCTTCTCATAAGTCACTTTCATCAACCGAATGTTTTCCGTACCTGCGTAATCGTGGAACGGAATGGCTTTCTTACAAATTAATATCTTATAACGATAATACGCTTTCGCATGGGCATTGCAACAAGCTTAGGACCAATCGATCAACTAATTTCGTAGCATATTGACGACCATCATCAAAAAGTCCCGCGACTGACTTTCAAACTTCCAACTTCGCACTTCAAATTTCCCTCACCGGGTTGGATGTCCTCCCCGGTGATCCTTGCTGCGACGGTCGTTTGGACATTCGTTTTAGTTTTCATGATTTCACATGGCTGTTCGAGAGTTAGTTTGTGCCTTGCATAAATATTTCTTAGACAGGCGCTCGACTAAGCGGGGCCGTTCTTCGTAATCACAAGGGAAACTGAATTGCACAGACATGGCTAACCCTTTGAAAGCAACGTGAAAACCGACTGGCAAATTGCTGACCTGTCAGTCCTTCTCCCTAAAAGTATTCGTCGCGATCGGCACCGTCAAAAGCAGCCTGAACGTAGGCAGCGGAGAAGTTGGAATTGGGAAGTTCGAAGTTCGAAGTTGGAAATGCAAAACAAATCGGTTTCGAACTTCACCCTTCGAACTTCACTCTTCTTTCGTCGCCGTTTACTCATAGGTTCGAAAAAAGGAATCTTCTAGGTTGTAGACTCGCATGATGGAGTTCCTTCGCAGCACAATGTTTTCAGGAATAGGAAAATGACTCGCCGCGCGGTTACGCGACGGCGAGTCATGACAAAATCATTTGAACGAAGTATTAGTTCGGATGTTTCGTTGTTGATTGATGTAATCCGAACAGGCAGTTCAAACTTCAGAGCCGACGACTGGATTCGTCCCAGCATGGACCTGGTGAACCAAGATAAACTCATTCAATACAGGAGCCTTTCTCATTCGAGCCACATCGGCAGTGGATTGAACGACAAGACAATTCAAATGATTCCTTGTTTGCCGAAAATGCTCTTGGAATTCGCGATTCTCGATTGCCCGGTCCCACCAATTCACGGGAAATCCGCGATCTTCGACTAAATCCGAAACGAAACCCTCGTCTGGCTTGTCATATATTTCAGAGACGAAGCTACAGACGCTTACGTCGCGAGTTCGCCCCACTTTAATGATCCAAGATGCCTGTTGACTCTGAGAAACTAGGGGATTTGCTCGATCGCTACTGGCCCGTGCTAGTGGCGTGGGTCGCAGGAGCACGTGATGAAGCGGAGGATATCGTGCAATCGGCGTTCATAAAATTAGCAGCGGAGGAGCCGGTGCCACTCAATTGTGCAGCATGGCTCTTCACGGTTACTAAACGTCTGGCAATTAACGAGCGTCTTTCTCGAAACAAACGCAGGTTACGGGAGGCGGAGGTTGCGACTCAGCGACTCAAGCCTGTTGGCTCGCAGAAAAGGTCAACTGCACTTGAGCTTGAGGATTTGCTGAGCAAACTTGAAGAGCGAGATCGTGAGGTTGTGATCGCCAGAATATGGGGCGGGCTAACGTTTGACGAAATAGCGTCCGTCATCGGTGAATCCAAGGCCACGGTTTGGCGAGTCTACCAATCGGGTATTGAGGGCTTAAGAGAACTATATGGGAGGGAAGCAAGTGAGTAATTTGAACGACCAATTTATGTCTGATGGCGATGATGCGTTGGATGAATTCGAACTGCGACTGCGTGCTCAGGCTCTCGGCTCGAGTCCAAAG
>JBBRJI010000565.1:0-4413 GCA_038219625.1 Pirellulales bacterium
TTTCAGTTCGTTCACAACACTCGAAAACGAGGGAAAGCACTGCTCAATTCGCTCGTTGAGCGACTTTTGGCATGACCTCCCCGGAACGCCGGATGAGCCTTAGAGATTTGTTGGTGTTTGAACTGAGCGATACCACCGGAAAAGGTGCGTTCCGATCCTGGAGGGATTGAGGAATCTTGGACCCCTTCAAGGCCCCTTGCTCGTCCTTTCGTTCTCCGGGGGTGCGCCGCTTCGCGGCGACCCCCGGCTACTCTCTGTAATCCCTATCGGGATAGAGCGACGTCGTCCACGATGGGAGCACTCCGGAGCTATGCAAACACGTCCATCGCCGCTTGCCCTTTGCCGTCTTCGGTGACGTAAAACGGTCGGTTCTCGACCAAGTATTGCGTCTTTGGGCTAATCCCCATGGCGGTCATGATCGTGGCATGCATGTCCATCACACTTACCGGATTCTTAATTGCCAACAGCGGGCGCTCTTCTGCGGTTTCGCCATACAAAAATCCTTTCTTCGTCCCGCCTCCAAACATCAGAACACTCGTTCCACCGGTAAAGTGCCGATGCAGTCCATAGTGCTTCATCTCCGAAACCGTATCGACCTTGAAGGTCGCTTGATCGTTTGCGTTCGATCCGGGCCTACCCTCCATGATCGCGTCGCGACTAAATTCGCTCGCCACGATAATAAGTGTTCTTTCAAGTAACCCGCGTTCCTCCAAGTCGCGAACCAGCGTGGCAATAGGCAGGTCCATTTCCTTGTGCAAACCGGCCAATGTCTCGTGGCCGTTCGCATGCGTGTCCCAATAGAGAAACGGAACGTACTCCGTTGTGACCTCAACAAAGCGAGCGCCCGCTTCAATCAGCCGACGTGCCAACAAACATCCACGGCCAAATCGTCCCGTGTCGTATTTTTCCAAAACTTCCTTTGGCTCAAGCGAGATGTCGAACGCTTCACGTTCCTTGGAACTAAGTAAACGATAGGCATTGTCGAAACTGCGAAGCATCGACTCTTGTTGGTAATCGCTCATCAACTTGCGATTCGGATTCTTGTCCAGCATCCGCCGAAAAAGTCGATCGCGATTGGCGAATCGTTCTGCATCCATCCCCTTGGGTGGGCGAACAGACTGGGCTGCCTCCTCCGGAAAAGGTAAGTTCATCGGTCCAAATTCACTTCCAAAGAAACCAGCCGTGGTAAACGCTTTCAGTTCCTCTACCTCGCCAATTCCCTCAAGTCGTTGACCAATGTTGATGAAGGCTGGAATCACGGGATTGCGAGGACCGAGCACCTTGGCCATCCAAGATCCAATATGCGGACAAGCAACTGTTTGAGGAGGGACATAACCTGTGTGCCAATGGTATTGGTGACGCGAATGCAGAATACTTCCCAAGTCGGGCTGGACGGCGCTCCGTATCAAAGTTGCTCGATCCATAACACCCGCTATGTTCTCTAGCCCTTCGCAGATCTTGATTGGGTCAACAGCCGTGTTGATGGCAGGAAAGGTGCTCAGCATGGAGCTGATCTCAAGCCCTTCCTTGTAGGGCGAGTAGCGTTTCGGATCGAAGGTGTCGGGTGCTGCCATGCCACCAGCCATCCAGAGCAATATACAAGCGTCCGCTTTGGCTGCAGGATTCGTCGAGGAAGCGTCTTCCGCTCGCACGAATTGGGGCTGACCAGTCATGAACGCGGCCGACCCGGCTACGGCAAGCTTCTTTAGAAAGTCACGGCGAATCTCATGCCGATTGCCATTGAAATTGTTTTCGTTTTCCATTGCAAATTACCTCACCAATTGAAATTCTGGTTGCATGATGACAACCCACAACAAATCCTCTATGCCTCGCGCCGAAAGCTCATTGCCAAGCAGCTCGTCCGCGATCGCCAGCTCCTCGTCACTCGGTTCTCGCGAGAACGCGTAGCCATATAACCATTGCGTAAATGTTTTTTTGCCTGCCCATGATCGCTTCAACAAGTTCTCAGCGCCCGTGGCAAGGGTCTTCGCGACGATCGATCCGTTCGCCAATTCCATGGCCTCGAGCGTTGTCAGGTCGTTCGGTCGCATGCTGACGATTTGATCGCGATTGGGTCGACCTAATGCTCGCATCATCGGGTCACTCTTGAGCAGTGAGGCTCGCACCATCGAAGATTTGGCAAAAGCAGATCGAGCAAGTTCGAATTGAAGTTTAGGCAGGACGGCCGCCCAAGTTGATTGAGCCGCAACGGGAACTGCAGGTTGCCAATTACCGGGCTCTTTGGCAAACTTGCCATTGTCGCGAGGTATCTTCTCCGTCCATTCCCAAGTCGAATCGCTCACTATTGATAATAGCGCAGGCAGCGCATCCGGCAACTGGCCATCTGCCCAAACCTTGCATTCAAAAAACAATCCCGCTGGATTCGGTGTGCTCCCTTGGTTTTCTGCCACGACAAGCAATTCGTTTTTTCCTGCAACTAGGCCGAGCAAGCGAACCGCAGTTGGAGTTTCCCAGTTATCGCCACTGGCCAACTTCTTGCCGTTGACGTACAGAGTGAATCGATTGTCGCAAGAAATGACTGCTCCCGCTTGGCCGAAGCCCTTGTCCAACTCGAATTGCTTGCGAAACGATCGCTTTTCGCCAGCTTGGTGAGGCGTGGCCTGGCCGTCGCTGGACCATATCCAGCTTGCGCCCAGGGCTAGCGACTTCGCAACCTCCGGATTTACCTTGCCCCGCAGGAAGTTCGCATCCATGCGAATAGGAGCTGCTTCGGTTAGTTGCCAGAGCGTATCGGCAAACTGCTCTGCCGTCATGCGCTTTGCCCTGGGACCAAGGTATCGATAAACGCGAGTCTCTGAATCCGCGGCTAGTACTTCGCATTGACTTTGGTAAGCAGCCGAATTCGCAATCAACCGCAACGACTGTTTTAGATTGTAGCCATGCTCTGCAAAGTCGCTCGCCAGCATGTCCAACAAATCCGAGTTCCATGGTTCCGTCTGCATGGAATCGGTTGGGTGAACGATCCCTCGTCCCATCATTCGATGCCACAATCGATTGACGATGGTACGCGTGAATCGGCCGTTTTCAGGATGCGTCATGAGGGCGGCAAGCTGCCGAAGTCTCTCTTCAGGTTTTGCACTCGCGTCGATGTCTCCCAATTCGGGAAACAACCATTTGGCTTTTGCCGTTTTGCCAATGGCTTTATCGCAGCGATGAATCTCAAGCTCCTTTGTCGAATAGACTGCCGCTAATCCGTAGGCTTCCTCAAGTTTCCATCGATCCACAAAACTGTCGTGGCACGAAGCGCACTTCAAATTGATGCCGAGCAACGATTGCGAAACACTTTGCGCAAATTGAATTTCGACCGTTTGGCCGGCGCTCACTTCGCCTCGCCATTTGATCCCCTCGATGAAACCCCGGCTCTCCTCCGTCGGGGGCGCGATGAGTTCTCGAACAAATTGATCGTAGGGTTTGTTGTTTAGCAGCGATTGGTACAACCACCCGCTTATTTGTTTGCGACCACCCGTGATGAAACCGGTACCTCCGTAGTCATTTCTCAGTAAGTCATTCCAAAAGGTTAGCCAATGTTCTGCGTAGGCTTCGTCATCCGCGAGCAGTTGGTCAATCAAGACAGCGCGTCGAATGGTGGCCTTATTCGCGAAAAAGGACTCGAGCTCACTTGACTCTGGTAATAGGCCATTTAGGTCCAAAGACACTCTCCTCGCAAACGTAGCGTCCGGGATGGCGCTAGGTACGGACGATTCCGATTCAGCCAAGTAGTTATCGATTATCCGATCGATTGGATTCGTTCGACCGTTGCGGGCCACGGGCAGTTCCGGCATTCGGGGTTTTAGTGGAGGTTCGTAAGCTGGAGCTTTGAATGCAAAACCATCTTCCCAAACGACACCGCTATCGATCCATCGCTTTAGCAGTTCCACTTCATTTTTTTGCAGTCGTGGCCCTTTGGGTGGCATGCGTTCGACTTCCACATCGGAAGTTACCAGCTCGATGATTCGACTCTCGTCGGCTTTGCCTACCTCAAGCACTGGCCCATTTTCGCTCCCCTTGAGAAGTTCAGCCCTGGTGTTGATTGAGAAGCTACCCTTGATCTTGTCACCCGCGTGGCATTCCGCACAGTGTTTCCGAAGGATCGGAACGATTTCATGCGAAAAGTCGATCGGCTTCTGGGCGTAAAGTTTCTGGAAGTTGGCGCCAAGCCCGAACAGAATCGCTAATGCAATTGTGGCAGCTTGAGTGATGCTTGGAAGTCTGACGGTCATGGGTGCATCGGAGGGGGCGGGGGAGGTTTTCTGGCGAATCTATTATAGCCGACACGCATCGCGGTTCGCGCGATGATCTGGCTCTTTGTTCCTTTAAATTGTCGCCTTTCGCTCTGCGAAAGTACGCATCGCAAACGCACTTTCGCAGAGCGAAAGGCGACAAAGGGCGATG
>JBBRJI010000566.1:0-4412 GCA_038219625.1 Pirellulales bacterium
GCGAATCTTGATCCAGATCGGATTGTCGGGCTGGTCCATGTGACCAAGGTTGTGTCCCTGTTGATCGATGCCCAATCCTTTCCAGGCCCCGAAGATCTCACCACGCCCCGATCCAATCGTCAGCGTATTGGTGATTCCCGATGTGAGCGCTGAGATGCCTAGATCCAACAGCGCATCGTGCCAGTCGGTTTCGAACTCGGGGTTGGTGTATCGCTCATCCACCGTGGGCGCGAACTTACGCAAGTGATCAGCCACCGTGTCCAAACGATCGCGCAAGCCGTTGACGTCTTTGAAGCCTTGCACGTATTGACCGTAACGCTGTTGGTCCGAGACCGGAAGCGATTGTCCCTTGGCAGCAGCAAGCTCCTGGACTTGGTTCAGCAGACTCGATCGGGCTTCGTGCTGGATTCGGATATTACCTGTGGAGATGCCGCCGTAGAGCATCTGGTAAAGATGATTCGGATTCGAATGCATGAAGATCGGTTGGGCGGCACCGCTAGCCGACAGCGTCGCAATCGTCGGCTTGGTCTTCATGTTCTCGATCGAGTCCATGCCGATGCACAGATGAGGCAGCAGAGTCTGTGGCAGTACTTTGCTCAGTTCATAGTCGATCGTCGACGCACTCGGTGGCACTCCGTCACTTCCTCGATAGCCGCCAAGTGCACCGAAGAAGGCGCTGTGCGACGGGCTGGTGTGAATGCCATGCAGACCGTTGATGATATGCAGTCGTTCCTTGTAAGGTTCGAGTGGACTGATCGGCTCAGGCAGTTTGGCTTTCGCGAGCGAGCCGCTGTTCATCATCCCTTTGGGAATGCAGGTCAATGGATCGAAGCCCTGATTCTGCATGAAGAACACGATACGTTTGGGAGTCGCGTGGTTGACGGGCGCTGCCAAGAGTCGTTCAGGAATAAACGAGCCACCCAATGCAGCACCAGTGCCGGTGGCGATTCCTTGCAACAATCTTCTACGAGTGAGCATGTTTGATCTTCCAAGCGTACCCCACATTTTAAAGGGGACTTGCTTTGAGACGGGTTGGGCAGGTTTTGACGTCGTTTGCGCGATGCGGTCCCCTCATTCTAATCTATCTAGGGGCTCGCTGTCACCGTCTTTTCGATCTACAACAGGGCAATCGCATCTTTTTTCGGATCACTTAATCAGGAATTGACGATCACTGGAATCCATTTCTTCCGCCCAGACTTGGTAGCGGTGCTTCAAGTCTTTAACGATGTCCATGTGCTCAAAATACAGATTATGTCGTTCGCCGATATCGGCCTCCAAGTCGAACAGCAAATCATTGGTATCCGCATCGCGGATAAACTTCCACTTCCCGTGGCGTATGGCAGACTGGGTCCGCAATCCACGTTGGATGCGCCAACAAAAAGTCCGTTCGCGTTCTGGTTCGACGCCACTCAGCATGGGCAGTAGGTTGATACCGTCGGGCTTGTAGTCAGCCGGTGTTTGGGTTTCTGCGGCGGCCAAGAATGTCGCTGTCAGGTCCATGGTGATCGCGGCCTGCTTGACCGTCTCGCCTTTGGCAAGCCGCGCTGGCCAACTCATCAAACAAGGCACATGAATGCCGCCTTCCCACAGCGTCGTCTTATGGTGAAACAAGGGGCGATTGTCGGACAGTCGTTCACCTCCGTTGTCACTGCTGAACACGACCAGCGTGTTTTCAACGATCCCCGCATCCTCAAGTTCACGCAGCATCATCCCCACGCCGAGATCAACGCGCTCGACCATCGCACGATAGATCTCGCGATCGCCCTCGTACATGTTCTCCTTCGTGACCATTGGCGCCAGGGGTTTATCAGGCGCTTGCCAGGGGGCGTGAACCGCCAAGTGCGGGACATAAAGAAAAAAAGGCTCGTGCGCATGATCGCGAATGAATTTTGCCGCGCGTTCATTGAGCATGTCGGTCAGGTACTTGCCATCATGTTCGACACTCTGCAGTCCATCTCGCAGCGCGTGGGTTCCATCGGCATAGTCATGCTGGTAATAGTCGCAGTGTCCAAGCAGTTCGCCGAAGTACTCGTCGAAGCCGTGATGCAGTGGATTGAACTCATCCTTCATCCCCAGATGCCACTTACCGAATGCACCCGTCGCGTATCCCGTTGACTTGAGGAACTTGGCGATACTGGGGTTTGTCGTAGGCAATCCGAAGCCGTGAATGTCGGTGCTGCGGACCCATTCATCCGACTGGCGAACAAAGCATTCGGCTCCATTGCCCATCGCATACTCGAACCCAACTCGCTGCTGCCAGCGCCCGGTAATGAAGGCGCAGCGCGTGGGCGTGCAGACAGGAGCGTTGGAGTAGAAATTCTCGAATCGCAATCCGTTGGCGGCGATTCGATCGATATTGGGTGTACGGATGTCCTTGCCGCCATAGCAACCGATGTCCGCGTAGCCAAGGTCGTCCATTAAAATGAAGATGATGTTCGGTTGCGAGGCCCGCAACCATTGAAATGGGACCGTCAAAAGCGAAGCGATCAGCGCCAGTCTCAACAGGGACATCAACAGGGTCATACGAATCAATCTCCGGTTCCGATGCACAAGATTTCTTTTAATCCTCGATTGAACAGTTTACCATGAGCCTATCCCAGGCATTGAGCGGGCCATTGATTTGATTGGGTTGCACGCCCATTTTCACTTGTTTGCCATTATTGCTGTGGCCATTCTTTCTGGCCGTTTCGAGTCGTACAATCCAGTTCATCCAAAGGCCCCCTGCTGGCTTGTCCAGCAGGAGCCAACGTTTTGAAATTAGTGGTCAAGACTTTGGATCGTCGTAAACACCTCGGATGACCGGTCGAATGGTATCTCGGTCGGCAAGCCTTTTCAGGGGCCTTTTCAGGGCCATATCGACGCGGCCAAGATCCTTGAGGTCTTTTAACGAAAACGCCCACCCCCCCTCCCTTGGCCATAAATCATAAAACCTTGCAAGTGCTGCTTTTGCAATGGTTTGCGACATTTTGGTGCCTCCTGACATGTGGGAAAAAACAGCTTGTTTTCCCCCCAAGAACAACTCCAATTTTTTCGAAGTGCCGTTGTTCACAGACACTCGGATGCATCGACGGCTTCCAATGGAATCCGTTACAATCAGCGTCTTGCTTACCACCATCCCCGCGAAATTTCAGCGTGAGGGGTGTCCGAACACGAACACTAAGTGAAATGGTCTCGACCCTCACGATGAACGACTTCTCCTTGGGTTCCATTTCTCTGTTGATCCAGTCATTGCAGAAGGGAGATTCACGGTCGGCGACGGAGATTTTTGCTCGCTACTTTCCCCGGTTGCTCAATCTCGCTCAAAAGGTCTTGGCCACGCGTACCCTTCCGATGGAAGCGGATGACGCGGTACAAGATGCATTCCTGCAGTTCTTTGGCGGCATCCAAGTTGGCAATTATGATCAGCCCTTGCGACGCGACGATTTGTGGCGAATCCTAAGCATGATCACGGTACAGAAAGCTCGCAAACAATTGGGGCGCGAAGCGACCGCCAAGCGTGGTGGCGGGCGAGTGCGATTAGAATCGCAAGTGGGTGGCACGGGATCGGGGGCATTTCGATTGGACTCGCAACTCGGAAGTCTTTCGACGGCTGAATGCGATTTGATTGTTACAGAGATGTTTGAGCAGCTTAATGACGAACTGCGTGAAGTCGCAATCTTGCGACTGGCAGGCTATACCAATCCAGAAATCAAAGTGCTCCTAAACAGTTCGCTTCGGTCTATCGAGAGGCAAGTGCAGATTGTGCGAGCAACGTGGAAAGAATATCTGGATGGAACTTAAATCAACTGCGTCCGGACAAAGCCAACGATAAATCCCCTTATATCAACATCGAGTTAACGATGAAGCACCCAATTTCAGATCCGACGCCTTCGGTTCGCGATGCGAGAACCGTCCCATCCAATGTGCTGCCTGTGGCACCGGCGTCTCGAGAACAACTTCTGCGCATTCATGCTGCATGTACCGAGCTTGAAAAGCGCTGGGCCTCGCGGAAACGGATAACGATAGAAGAGATTGTTACTGCGGAAAATAGCGACGAACTCGAACATCTGCTCGAATCGCTCATTCGTTCCGAGTTGGAGTTGCGCGAGAATGAGCCGTTGCCACCGTCGGCAAACGAATTTCACACGCGGTTTCCGAGGCATCCAAACGCCGTCATCCGCGCGTTCTGCCCCATCGAGCGATTGCTGGAATGGGATGAGCATGCGTTCTCAACTTCCAATGGTCTAGCGGCTGGCAGCACAGGGCCCGACAGTACCTCCTTCGACGGTTTCACCGTGATGGCCACCGATCCGCACCCAAGGTTGCTCGGCAATTATGAAATCTTAGAAGAGCGCGCGCGCGGAGCGATGGGGGTGGTGTATCGCGCACGACATGTCCTATTGGATCGCATCGTTGCGGTGAAAGTAATCCTG
>JBBRJI010000567.1:0-4361 GCA_038219625.1 Pirellulales bacterium
GTTTATAGGTAGATTTCAAACTGCCCGTCGCCTAAGAGAAGTTAAAGATTGTTGGGTCTGAAATCGCACTAACCGTCCATCGCGGAGCGACTGACCTACGAAAAAACCCGCTGCTTTTGGCAGCGGGTTTTTTTGAATGGGTGGCGAAGGATGCAGATTAACGCTTGGAGAACTGAACTCCGCGTCTCGCACCACGCAGACCGTACTTCTTTCGTTCTTTCATTCTTGAATCGCGGGTCAAGAATCCATCAGCACGCAAGGCTGCAAAATTTTCTTCGTTGAGGCTCACCAACGCTCTCGCGAGTCCCATTCGGACCGCGCCTGCTTGGCTGATGGTTCCCCCACCACTAACCCGGATGAAAATATCAACCTTATCTCGATGCCCGACGTGGTCGAGCGTTTCCATAACGAGCCGCCGTTCCGATTCATTTACGAAGTACTCTTCGAAGGCTCGATCGTTAACCGTGATTTTGCCGGCCCCGTTCTTGACGCGAACACGGGCTACCGACGATTTGCGACGGCCCGTACCAAGGCTGTCACCGCTAACTTTGTCTTTCTTAATTACTGCAACCATGGAATCGTGCTTTATGCTGAATGATGAGGAAGGACGGATTAGCTAGCTTGATGGCCAAACGAGGCGGGCTGTGGCTGTTGTGCTTGGTGAGGATGCTCGCTACCTGCGTAGACTTTGAGCTTGAAAAGCATATGCCTTCCAAGTGCGTTTTTCGGAAGCATTCGTTTCACAGCCATCGTAACCAAATCGGTGGGCTTGCGTTCCAAACGTTCGGCGTAGCTTTCCATTTTCTGGCGGTTGTAACCGTTGTACCAAGCGTAGTGACGCACTTTGAGCTTATTGCCAGTCATAACCACCTTCTCGGCATTGATGACGACGATAAACTCGCCGGTGTCAACGTGTGCGGTGTATTCTGGGCGGTGCTTTCCCATAAGAATCATGGCAATATCCGTCGCCAATCTTCCTAAAATGCAATCCGTCGCATCGACGAGATACCAGTTTTGCTCGACCGAGCCGGGTTTTGCTACGTATGTTTTTGGTTGTGCTACCATGAGTCATTCCTTGGATTCCCGCAGGGAAAAATGAGCCTAGAGGCTAGCACCCTAGGATCGGATGCCGCTTTTTCTGCGAAAAACCGGGTATTTCGAAATTTGTGAGGGGCAGAGTATATCGGTCTGTTTTCGCGCTCACAAGGGCTTTTCGGTCCCAACTTCTCGGGATTTCCCAGGTTCAGCGGAAACCTCTTGGAAGTTTAGGCGGTCTGGGAAGAAAATAGGGTGTACCGAGTTTGCTAAATCGCAGGTATAACGAAAGTCCGATAACGTAGGAACAAAGCGTTTAATTTACCGTGTCGTTGCGTCTAACGCTGCGACTTTTTCGAGCAGCAGGCTTTGACGTGCGAACCGCGAACCAAGCTCCTTGCCCGCGACTACTTATGGTCGACCCCAAAGGGAATAATCTAGTGTTGGATCTGACCCGCTTTCACGCTCCATTCAACCCGCCCAAAACCACTCTCGTCGATGTCCTGCGGTATTGGGCGAATGTTCAGCCAAACAAAGTCGCGTTCTACTACACGGATGGCGAGACCGACGACGATACGTCGATGACCTTTGCCGAATTGGACCATGCGGCACGGGCTGTCGCTGTCAAGATCCTCGAAACGAGCCAGCCTGGTTCTCGAGGGCTACTTCTGTATCCGCCAGGTATCGAGTTCGTTGTCGGTTTTTTTGGATGCCTTTATGCTGGATGCGTTAGCGTTCCCGCGTATCCCCCTCCCCGAAGCCGAAAGGGAGCTCGTATTCAAGGTATTGCGATGGACTGCCAAGCCCAGTTTGCGCTCACCACCGCCGATACCGTCACCCAAATACTCAAAGACGAATCGACCCTAGCAGAGACGGGGACCATGCGGCTCTTGGCCACCGATAGTGTCGATCGTTCCTTGGCCATTCAATTCTCGGAACTGCCGATTCCGCCTTCCGACTTGGCCGTTCTTCAGTACACGTCAGGTTCGACTGGACAACCGAAAGGGGTCATGCTGACGCATGCCAATCTAATTCGCAATTGCGAGATGATCTCGGTGCTCTTTGACGAAACGAACAAAACGGTTGGCGTTAGCTGGCTACCGATGTATCACGATATGGGGCTTGTCGGTGGAGTGCTTTCACCGGTATCGATGGGACTTAGTATGGTGCTCATGAGCCCTATGTCCTTTATTCAAAGACCCGTCCGGTGGTTAAAGACGATTTCAAAGTACCAGGCGACTACAAGCGGCGGTCCCAACTTTGCCTATCAACTTTGCGTTGATAAGGTGACCGAGGACGAAATGCATGGCCTAAACCTCAGTTCATGGGGATTGGCTTTTAACGGAGCGGAACCCGTCCGCGCCAGTACGCTTGAGCAATTCAGCCGTAAGTTCGAACGAGTTGGGTTTTCCAATACGTCGCATTTCCCGTGTTACGGAATGGCAGAAACGACGCTCATTGTCACAGGCGGTCCTCGCCAATCACCACCCGTCGTCAAGCACTTTGACGGCCGTCGACTAGACGCACGTATGGTGACTCAAGTGAGCGAGGATGCTCGCGACGCTCGCAGCTTGGTAGGTTGCGGTCAAGCCACGAAAAACGAATCGATTTTGATCGTTGACACCGACACTTTAAAACCGCTACCTGAGAACTCGATCGGAGAGATCTGGATTCAGAGTCCTAGCGTCGGCTTGGGCTATTGGGAAAAGGAAGAAGTCACTCAAGATATTTTTCAAGCCCGAACAGCCGACAACGAGGGGCCTTATCTGCGGACAGGCGATCTCGGTTTTTGGAGCGAGGGGCAAATCTACGTTGCCGGTCGCGTTAAGGATTTGATCATTGTGCGTGGTGTGAATCGCTACCCTCAAGATATCGAACAAACCGTGGAGGAATGCCACGAATCGATATCGTCGTCGGCCTCTGCCGCTTTCGCAGACGACTCGGGTCCACGCGAACGACTAATCATTACCGTTGAAGTTCAGCGTTCGCTCGAGGATGACTGGAATCCGGTGGTGCATGCCATCCGCCGCAGCGTGACGCAAGGGCATGAACTGCCACCCGATGCAGTGGTACTGGTGCGACATGGGTCGTTGCCTAGAACTTCGTCGGGCAAGATCCAAAGGCACGCATGCCTCCGCGACTTCCGAGAGGGGAATCTGCGAGTTATTCATCAATGGTTATCGTGGGACGATGATTTGCCGGAACAAGCTCCTATGATCGCGGCGTCGACCGTCGATCATACACGATCAGGAGCCCGACGCGGTAACTTCGGCTCAACCCCACCGTTCAAGAAAACGCGTGATCCGGATATTGATATCGTCGAACTGGTGAAGAGAGCCGTAAAGACGGTCGCACAAGAGCGTGCGAAACTGCTCGATTTGGACACCAACATCGTTGTGGACCTGGGGCTCGACAGCTTGGAACGATTGCAAATCGCTCACGTCCTGGAAAGCTCCGTTGGAGGACGCTTCCCGGAAGAAGTACTGCAAGAGATTGAAACGGTCCGAGAAATCGCCGAAGCAATCGAAAAGCACTTTGGGAAAGACCGCATTCGGCCTGACGTGCTTTCAGACGGGCACGAAAATCAAGTTGGCCCAGCCGAACGTGAGGTTGCACCGGAGGACTATCGCTTCGACTTGATGCCCGAGTATCGTCGCCTCAAGCAGACGATGAACCAGTTTGAAATGACTGGGCTACCGAATCCCTATTTCTCCGTACACCAAGGCCTCACACGCGATACGACCACGGTCGGTGGGAAGCAACTGATCAGTTTCGCAAGCTACAATTACTTAGGCATGAGCGGCGATCCTTACGTTACTCAAGCGGTTGTTGACTCGGTAAGGAAATATGGTTCGAGCGTTTCCGCCTCGCGTTTGGTCAGCGGTGAAAAGGACATCCATCAGCAATTGGAAGGCTTGATCGCCGACTGGATCGGTGTCGAAGATTCGATCGTGCTGGTGGGTGGTCACTCCACCAATGAAACGGTCATCGGTCACATCGTGGGCCAACAAGATTTGATCCTTCATGATGCGCTCTCGCACAACAGTATTGTTCAAGGTGCCATTCTGTCGGGAAGCCGACGCCGCGCATTCCCACACAATGACTTCGACGCGCTAGACGAAGCCTTAACAGAATTGCGAACTCGTTACAGGCGTGTATTGGTCATCGTTGAGGGAGTCTACAGTATGGATGGAGACTTCCCTAACCTTCCTAAGTTCATCGAGGTTTGCAAAAAGCACAAATGCTGGTTGATGGTAGACGAGGCGCACTCGATTGGGACGATGGGAGCTCACGGACGCGGAATCGCTGAACACTTTGGTGTCAAT
>JBBRJI010000568.1:0-4357 GCA_038219625.1 Pirellulales bacterium
AAGTCCGGTTCCGTGCAACGCGTTCATGGCTTCGGCAATCGCGACGTAATGCTCGAAAAATTTACTTGCCATATCCGAGTACGCTTGGTTCTCTTCCGCTAACTCCAACGCCATCTGCAACATGTTGCCACAGAAAAAAGCCATCCATGCGGTCGCGTCTGCTTGATCCAGCGTTCCACCGCCCGGCAGCGGCTTGCTCCGATCGAAGACACCAATATTGTCGAGTCCCAAAAAACCACCGCTGAAAACATGTTGCCCACGCGTGTCCTTTCGATTCACCCACCAAGTGAAATTGAGCAACAGTTTTTGAAAAGTTCGAGCCAAAAACTCTTTGTCGCCACTGAGTTTGTAAACGTGCCAGCAAGCCCATGCATGAACCGGTGGATTCACATCGTTGAGTGCCCATTCATAAGCTGGGATTTGGCCATTGGGGTGCATGTACCATTCACGAAGCAGGAGTATCAGTTGATTCTTGGCGAATTCGATATCGACCCGTGCCATTGGGATCATATGAAACGCAACGTCCCACGCCGCGTACCAGGGGTATTCCCATTTGTCCGGCATGGAGATCACATCGCGATTGAATAGATGGGTCCAATCGCTGTTGCGTCCGACGTTGCGGCCCGGAGGTGGCGGTGGACCGTTCGGATCACCATGGATCCAAGAATTCACCACATAATAATAGAACTGTTTCGTCCAAAGCAGGCCTGCATAAGCTTGACGGGAAATGTTCTTTTCCTCGGTGCTAAGTTGAGTTGGAATGCAGTGTGCGTAGAAATCATCCGATTCGGCTTGCCGCAGAGCAAAGGTCGCTTCGAAGTCCTCGCCAAATCGCCTGTCACCGAAGATGGGGTTCATGATCGGCTTAGGGATTGCAGGCTTGGTCGTATCCTCCGTCATCATGGCTTCAGGCGAGATGCCCGATAGCCTACATCGAATGACCAGCGGTTCATCCGGCTTGATGATCGCAATGGTGTGAGCTGCGCACTTGGTCCCAAACGTTCTTAAGTCAGCCCCATTCGCTTCGCCATTGACAACACAGTTGTGGAAGGCATCCTTAAAGAAAGCACCCGAAGTTGGAGCGCCAGGATGGCGGTTGGGATTGGTTTCATTTTCGGTGAATAGCCATATCGGCTTCTCCCCGGCTGAACCGACGTCGACTCGAAACTCAAAGTGGCCAAGGGTCTCATGGTCACAAAGTACAACTCCGTTTGGCTCGTTGGGCGACTTGTGCAATCTCATGCGAGGCTTGCTCGTGCATCCATCGTGTTCGCAGCCCCATATCCAGGAGTTGTGAAACCACAACTGGGGCAAGACATGCAGGACGGCAGGAGTTGGTCCACGATTATAGACGGTCAGTTGGATCAGGATGTCGTCCGCGTCCGCCTTGGCATATTCAATTTGGCAATCGAAATAGGCTTCGTTGTCGAAGGCCTCGGTGTCGAGCAACTCATATTCGTTCTCGGTTCGCGAGCGCCGACGATTGACATCGGCCAACTGTTCATAGGGAAAGCGAGATTGGGGGTATTTGTAGAGCCCTTTCATGTAGGAATGGGTCGGCGTTGAGTCTAGGTAGTAGTAGCACTCTTTAACATCTTCGCCGTGATTCCCCTCGGGGCCGGACAATCCGAAAAGCCGTTCCTTGAGAATCGGGTCCCGATTGTTCCAAAAGGCAAATGAAAAGCAAAGGCGTCCCTGTCGATCACAGATCCCGAGTAAGCCATCTTCACCCCAACGGTAAGCTCGAGAACGGGCATGATCGTGCGGTAGAAAGAACCAAGCCTCTTGGTTTTGCGAATAATCTTCGCGGACAGTCCCCCATTGCCGTTCCGACAGATAACCACCCCAACGTTGCCAATTCGCCTGCCGTCGCTTGGACTCAACTAGGCGTTGATGCTCCGCCGTCTGCCTTAGAGCCTCAGAAGTTGGAAAGCACATCGAGGCTGGCGGTTTTTCAGGATTCGACATGGAGCAGGCTACAAAAGACGACAGTATGGATGGATTGAGTCCCTGAGCTTATCGTTTTTTCGGTGATTTGTCTTTAGGACGCGCATGCTATCGGCGAGCCGGTTCTCGAATCGTGTTTTCTGTGTACCATAAGGCGAGCGGCAGATTGGGGTATCCCGACCCGAAGCCTCAGCGAGGGACAATTACGCAGGTCCCTCACTTACGTATCGGGTTAGGATTGGTAGTTTTCAAATTGCCGCTCGCCTAAGAGCACAAAGTACTTTTTGTCCGAAAAATGGTATTTCGACGTAACCATGCCGCAATCAAACCCCATCTTTATTAATCGCGAACTCAGTTGGCTTGAGTTTAACCAACGGGTCCTCGATCAGGCCCTCTACACCAAGGTGCCGGTGCTCGAACGCCTGAAGTTTCTAGCCATTACGGCTAGCAATATGGACGAGTTCTTCATGGTAAGAGTTGGCGGGCTTCAGCTTCAGCAGGCGCGAGGGATCGAAACAGCCGATCCGAGCGGGAAGACGGTGACAGAGCAGCTCGAACTTATTTATGAACGCGTCAATGCAATTATCCGTGATCAATACGATTGCTTTTTGAAGGCCGTTGAGCCTACCTTGACCGCAGAGGGGCTAGAGCGTGTCTCCGTCCGAAATGCGTCCGCCCGGCATCGCGAAGCCATCACTCGTTTCTTTCACGAGGAGATCTACCCGGTCATTTCGCCGATGGACATCGATCCGGAAAGTCCATTTCCGATCCTTGCTAATCTAGGACTACATCTGTGTGTACGAATGGCCAGCGGAGATTCCGAGAAACCGCATCGCTTTGCGTTCATACCTCTGGGAAAAGTACTTTCTCGCTTCATCACGTTGCCGAGCGATCGCGGTTACAACTACGCGTTGCTTGAGGACGTTACGTCGGAATTGGTCGACCAGTATTATCCCGGGAAGCGAATCGACGAATGCGTTGCATTTCGAGTAACGCGGAATGCGGATGTGTCCGTGCGCGAGGACAGTGCCGCGGATTTGATGATGGGCATGCAGGAGGTGCTGCATTCGCGACGTTCAGCAGGCTTTGTTCGGCTCGAAATTGCCGAGTCGGTCTCGGAGATAACGCTCCACTTCCTACAAGACCAACTGGGGCTGAACCCGTGCGACGTTTTCAAGTTCCCCGGCCCATTGGATCTTTCCAGTATGATGTACATCACCGATATGGAGGGGTTCCCGGCTTTGAGAGATACGGCTTGGATTCCGCAGCGGTCGCCGGTCATCGACCCGACTCAAAGCATGTTCAAGGCCATCGGAGAACGCGATTTGCTCCTCTGCCATCCCTATGAAAGCTTTGAACCGGTTGTGCGATTTGTAGAGGAAGCTGCGGACGATCCGGACGTTCTGGCCATCAAGCAAGTACTGTATCGAACGAGCCGCAAGAGTCCCATTGTGGCTTCCCTCAAGAAGGCCGCCGAGCGAGGGAAATATGTCACGGCGATCGTCGAGTTGAAGGCCAGATTCGATGAAGCTCGCAATATTGAGTGGGCTCGCGAATTGGAGCGATCCGGGGTCCAAGTCATTTACGGAGTGCGCGGACTGAAGACACACGCTAAAATTTGTGTCGTCGTACGACGCGAACCCTCTGGCATTGTGCGCTATGTTCACTTCGGAACAGGCAATTACAACGAAACGACCGCTCGAATATACAGCGACATCAGCTACATGACCTGCAACGAGTCGTTGGGTCGAGATGCCAGTGCGTTTATCAACGCGATCACAGGATACAGTCAGCCGCAGCCTTACGACAAACTGGATTCCGCCCCGTTGGGACTTCGAAAAAAGCTCATCGCGCTCATCCAAGCGGAGACCATCAACAAACGCAATGGTCAAAAAGCTTACATCGCTGGCAAAATGAATTCGCTTGTCGATCCGGATATCATCAAAGCTCTGTACGAAGCCAGTCAAGTCGGCGTGATTATCCGGCTCAACATACGGGGTGTTTGTTGCTTGCGTCCGGGAGTACCCGGCCTCAGCGAAAACATCTCGGTCATCAGCATCGTCGACCGATTTCTAGAACACGCTCGTGTCTTTTATTTCTATCATGGAGGGGATGATGCGGTGTTCATTAGCAGCGCGGATTGGATGCCCCGCTCGTTCGACCGACGCATTGAGTTGCTGGTGCCGATCGAGGATACGGGATCCCGCCGCCGATTGATGGAGATCCTCGATACGTATTTTCGCGATAATCAGAACGCGTGGCGTTTGGGGAGCGACGGCCGCTACACGCGTATTCATCCAGAACAGAACCAAGCCAAATTTCGAGCGCAGCGGTTTCTGTATGAATCTGCAGTAGTGGCTATCAAAAAAGCCGAGCAAGCTGCAAGAACGACCTTTGAACCTCACAAGGC
>JBBRJI010000569.1:0-4345 GCA_038219625.1 Pirellulales bacterium
AGAATCCGCAATGACTTGCCGCTTATCGTACTGTCCGTCGCCGTTGGAATCCGACAAGCGAACGATCTTGTGAGATTTTGCTTCCAGTTGTTTCTGCTTTTGAACACTCTCTTTGATCCAGTGGCATTCGAGAATGAGCAAGTCGCCGTTTGGATGATACGTTGCAGCGATGGGCCATTGGACCAGTGACTCATCTGCAACGCGTTCGATCACTAAGCCTTCGGCGACGGAAAAGTTGATATTGCCGATCGGTATGGTTTTGGTTTCGGTCCCTTCGGAAACGCCGAAGCAACAACAGAAAGATGCGAATGCAATGAAAGCTAGTTTGGCCATGTTTAGGCTTCTTGATGTAAGTGCGGTAGGTTTGTTTCGTCAGCCTATTGTAGTGAAGTCGTCTGGAACAATGGAAGCGGTTGACGTAGATCCGACGCTCCGCGACGGATGTCCTTGCGGTCCGAATCGCTAGTGCAGACAGGTATTCAGCCCCGACGCAAGCGGTTTGGAAAGGCGGCCTAGTGTGGTTGACTGGGCGAATGGGGTTTGAGATTGGGTGATTTTTGGGTAAGTGAGTACGCTGACCGCGAGTCGCGGAGCGACGTCGCCTACGAAAAAACCAAGGCAGTTTGCCTTGGTTTTTTGTTTTTATCTAGATGACATCAGCAAATGTTAACTGCAACCGAGACTGTTGCCGCAGTTATGACATAAGTAGCAATTGCCATTGCGAACCGTAATCGATCCACAGCTATCGCACGTGGGAGCATCGCTCTGGAAGCCAGCGAACTGACCGTCCCGAGTGTCAGGCTTCGACGCTGAACGCGATGGTGCTCGACCCGTCAATTCATCGATGCCGATGAACTTCGCCTGGGTATAACCGTTGTTCTTGCTCGCAATCTCGGCCCCATTTCCATTGACTGGAGTCTTGGTCAAATTGCTTACCATCTTGGCAGCAGCAGTCGATTCCGCCTTGGCCGAATCCGCTTTGGACGAAGCCAGCATTTCTGCTTTGGCCTTCTGTTCTTCGCGATAGCTGTCCAGGAATGTTAATCCAAGCCATCGGAAGATATAGTCCACCAAGCTCTTGGCAATTCGGATGTCCGGGTTCGTCGTGTGACCCATCGGCTCGAAGCGAGTGTTGATAAATTTATTAACCAACACCTCCAGTGGAACTCCGTACTGCAGCGAAATGGATGTGGCTGTACCAAAGCTATCCATCAAACCTCCGATCGTGCTACCTTCTTTGGCCATGGTGATAAACACTTCACCAGGTCGGCCGTCTGGATAAAGGCCAACACTGATATAGCCCTCGTGTCCACTAATGCTGAACTTGTGCGTAACGGAGTTGCGAGTATCGGGCAATCGCTCACGACGAGGTTTGTAGACCACTTTTACTTCAGCGGCAGACGCAGCGTCTTCGGCTTTTTGGCCTTCGCTCTTGGTTGAAAGCGGTTGGCTTTGCTTCGAACCGTCGCGGTAAATGGCGATGGCTTTAAGACCCAACTCCCATCCCCAGAAGTACGCTTCGGCAATGTCAGCCACGGTGCTATCGGGAGGCATATTCACGGTCTTGCTGATAGCACCCGACAGGAATGGCTGGGCCGCAGCCATCATTTCGACGTGGGCTTGCCAACGAATGCTTCGAGTTCCATTGGCAGGTGTGAAGGCACAGTCAAACACGGACAAATGCTCGTCCTTGAGGAGTGGAGCACCTTCGATGGTATCTCTTTCGCCGATGTACTTTTCGATGGCAACAATTTGCTCTGGCGAATAGCCAAGCGTCTTCAAGCCAAGCGATACCGAGCGATTTAAGATCTTGAGCATGCCGCCACCGGCCAACTGCTTGTACTTGACCAATGCAATATCTGGTTCAATACCAGTGGTATCGCAATCCATCATGAAACTGATGGTACCGGTCGGAGCCAACACGGTTGCTTGTGCATTTCGGAATCCATTGCGAGCCCCAAGCTCAAGAACGCGGTCCCAAATACTTCGGGCGGCATTCTTCAAGTGGGCTGGACCGCTTGGATCGATCTGTTCGACAGCGTTCCGGTGCATTTGCATGACTCGCAACATAGGCTCCGCGTTATCTGGGTATTCCGTAAACGTACCCACCACACCCGCGATCTCGGCACTGGTCAAATTGGCTGCGCCGTGCATCAGAGCCGTAATCGCACCACACATGCTGTGTCCCGCTGCCGAATCGTAAGCAGCCCCGCTCGTCATGATGAGCGAGCCGATGTTGGCGTAACCCAATCCCAACGGTCGGAATAGATGACTGTTGTGGGCAATGCGATCGGTTGGATAACTTGCATGATCAACCAGGATTTCTTGAGCGATCAAGAACAAGCGACACGTTGCAACGAAACCGTCCGCATCGAAGGCCCCGTCCGCTCCGCGATACTTCATCAAATTGATCGAGGACAAATTGCAAGCGGTGTTGTCCAGGAACATGTATTCGGAACATGGATTGCTTGCGTTGATGCGACCGCTGTTGGGGCACGTATGCCATTTGTTGATGGTCGTATCGTACTGAACGCCAGGGTCGCCGCAGTGCCAAGCGCATTCCGACATTCGGTTGAGAATGTCTTTGGCTTGGTAAATCGGTGGTTCAATATCACATTTATCACTGACCCAACGCGTCTTCCAAATCTTGTTTTCGGAAACGGCGTTCATAAACTCGTCCGTCAAACGGACGGACAAGTTTGCGTTTTGGAACATGACCGATGAGTAGGCTTCACCGTTGAAATTCGCTTCGTAGCCTTCTCGGATGAGGGCGTGGGCTTTTTGCTCTTCCTTCCATTTGCACTCAATAAATTCCATGATGTCTGGGTGCCAAACTTTGATCGACTGCATTTTGGCTGCGCGTCGAGTCTTGCCGCCAGATTTGACGACGGCTGCAATTTGGTCGTAGACTCGCATGAACGAAAGCGGGCCGCTCGGCTTGCCACCGCCCGAGAGTTTCTCTCGGCTACTGCGAATGGTCGACAAATCGGTTCCGGTGCCAGAGCCGAACTTGAACAACATGGCTTCGCTGGTAGCGAGGCGCATGATGTCCTCCATGTTGTCGTCCACACTCTGAATAAAGCAGGCCGAGCCTTGTGGGTATTCGTACGGGTTTTCGGGTTGTTCCACTTGACCTGCTGCGACGTTGTATCGCCAATTGCATTTGGTTCCAACCACGTTGTATTGTTGATAGAGACCGACATTGAACCAAACCGGCGAATTGAAGGCACCGTGTTGGTGCAAACAAAGCCAACTGAGGTCTCGATAGAAGTTTTCGCCATCCTCAGGCGTATCGAAGTATCCATCTGCGATGCCCCAATCGGCAATCGTCCGCGTCACCCGATGGATCAATTGACGAACCGAGTACTCGCGCTCCTCAACATTTGTCGGATCGCCGTAAAAGTACTTGCTGACGACAACGTTGGTGGCCAGTTGGCTCCAACCCGACGGGACTTGGCAATTGGTCTGCTCAAAGAGGACTTTGCCGCTTTCATCTTTGATGGCGGCGCTTCGAGTCTCCCATTGAACGGTATCAAAAGGAGATGCTACCTCGGTTGGGCAGAACCTGCTTTCGATTTTAAGCCCGCTGCGCTCGCCGCGTGCTTCGTGTGTTGTGCGTGACTTGCTGCGACGCTCGCGTCCCATTTCTACTGTTGCCATGCGTTCGTTCGACTCCCTCGAAAAAGTATTGCCGTTAGAAAAGGATGAATTGAAAGCAGCAATAGGAACCGCGATGCCAATCGAGCTGCCATGCTACCAAACCAAGAAAAATTCCGTTGCGACCGGGGTTTCGTACCCAAAGTGAAAGCATCCGACACAATACTAACGATTGGCATGCCCGGTCGGTTTGGCAAGTCTCTCGCTAGCTACCATACCGGCTAAAAACCACTACAGGTAGTATCCCGCGGGTTTGATAGCACAACATGTTGCGTCATTTGGGTGCAGTGTATCGATTCCTAGGGCGATGTCAAATTTTGATTCTCCTCGACCGTAAAGGCTTGCCTGGAATGACTTTGGAGCCAATGGCGGGAAAACCGGCTTTGCCTTTTTCGGGCTCCTGCCTGTCGCTAACTAGCGGGTGCGGCTAGGGTTAAGAAATTGTTAACCCAGTGCGTGACACGTCTGGTCACTATACAAAAATTTAAAAATCTTTTTCATTCGGGAAAATCCAATGGACCAGTTCATGAGAGCCGCGATTAATGAGGCCCGTCAGGGGCTTGACGAAGGTGGCATCCCCATCGGCTCCGTTTTGGTAATTGACGAAAAAATTGTCGGACGAGGACATAATCGTCGGGTCCAACGTGGTAGTGCCATCTTGCATGCCGAAATGGATTGCCTCGAAAAT
>JBBRJI010000570.1:0-4336 GCA_038219625.1 Pirellulales bacterium
GTTTTCCTAACGCTCTGTATCCTATTTAGGTGTTACAGTTGTTCAGCAATGGATTTACTCAAGCGGCCTTCAAGCTGCTTGGCCCGTCTCGCATGGTTCAACTAGAACGCGACACGCAGTCTACGGATAGAAAGCGGACTAAAGAGTTTAGACTTGTTCATGGGCATTCCAGGAAAGACGGTAGCAAATGCTGCTCTCTAATAGATTTACCACATCATTTGGCTTCGAACTGCGAGGTCAAACTGTCACCCGTTTCTTTCTGCGAAACAGCTCCAATCGTCGAAACGAGTTTTTCGTTCTTGCGATTTACTTAGTAACCGTATTTCTCATTTTTTCCGTTTCGCGAATGGCAGTAGGAGACGACCCTGCTTGCCATTCATCCATTAACGGCCTACCTCAATCGTCCGGGATTTACGAGATTTCAACCCGGCATCTGCCTGACCAGTTTCGATGTGTTAATTTTGACCAGCCAAATGTTGAAGTGAACAAATGGTCGGACCATTGTTGGACTCCTAGTAACGTCGAGGAAGCTCTACCGAGCGGCGGTACGGGAATACTCACCATCATTTACGTTCACGGAAACTTCATGGAAAGGAATAACGCTTTAGAGCGGTTCCTAATCGTAAACCGATATCTGAAAGAGCAAGCGGATCAACCCTATCGATTGCTAATGCTCTCTTGGCCAAGTCAAAAGGAACGGAAACCTTTGCGAGACGTGTTTTCGAACGCCGAATCCGCCGAATGCCAATCTCTTTATTTTGCCTGGATGATGCAACGACTTCGAAACGAGCCGAAGCTGAGCGTTCTTGGATTCTCGTATGGTGCGCGGGCGGTGACAGGAGGACTCCATTTGGATGCTGGTGGGATGCTGCCGGGATATGCCCAATCCCCTTTGCCGAACACTTCCTCAGGATTAAACATTCGGCTCGGGTTGGTGGCACCAGCCATTGACCGGAATTGGATAGAAAGGAACGGCCGACACAATCTTGCTTTGACTCATGTCGATTCTTTGATGAATCTCTATAATTCGAAAGATCCAATTCTGCGAAGATTTCGTTTCCTGGACCGATTTTCAAGACCGATTGCAGCAGGTTTTTCCGGATTTGCTGGATTTGCGACCCTTTCGGATCCTCGAGCAACACAGCCGTTGACTGGACAGATGCGAATTCGCCAATACGATTGTGGTTCGGTGATCGGCACCACTCACTCTGAGAAGAGCTATTACGGTGAGTGCCCTTACTTCCGGAACCTTATTCAACACTTGCTCTGGAAAGAACCAGAGGACGTCACTTGTAATGCATCCAACGTTCCATGATAGCATCTCGCTGCGATGGGAGCACTCGACGCCCAGGTTCGAACCGGTTCCGTTAAAAGATCTTTCTTGGTCGATTGCGGATGCAGGGACGCTTCATGGGGCAATTCTTGTCGAACGCTTTCGGACTTATGCAGGTAAACTGCTCGACCTCTCTGATCACAAAATCCGTCTGAACGACGGCGCAAGCCAGCTATCCATCGACATGTCGTCCATCGCAGTCGACTGGGAGCCCCAGTGCAAGCGATTGATTGAATTGAACCACGACTTGGTCCGGGAACATGGCGATGTTAGCATCGTTCTGCTACTTTCGCCGGGTGAACCTTTTCCTGGCCATTCTCTGGGCACGCGCCCTACCTGCATGATGCACTTGAGCCAACTGCCGTTTGCCAAGTTAGACAAATGGTACAGTCAGGGAACGGACCTATGGATTGGTTCTCAGCATGCGGTCCCTAGCACTTGTTGGTCCAGTCAAATCAAGAGCCGCAGTCGCTTGCCGTACTTTCTTTCTGACGCAAAGGGAGTTGCCGAGCGGCCCGATGCGTTGGCTGTCCTCACGACCACCCGAGGAACCATTTCAGACACATCGGTCGCCAATCTACTGATGGTGGATAGCAAGGGGGAAATTGCCTCACCGCCCAGGGAAGACATCCTGGTTGGATGTACGTTGCTCGCTTTGGAGAGACTACTTCTTAAGAACGATGTGCGAATTCAGTACCGTGACATCGAAGCGAATGAGCTTGCAAGCGCAAGTGAAATTATACTAACCGGCTCGAGTGGCGGTGTGTGGTTTGCAGGGTTCTTGGATGGCGTTCGAATCGGAACAACAGACCGGTTGATGACAAGAATGCTAACGGAGCTTTGGAAGAAGCATGTTGGAGTGGACTTTGTTGCGCAGGCGGCGCAATGCTGTCGACCATCGGAAAGCAACCCAGGCTGCGAGTTAACCCCTTTGTTCGATCGGTAGCCAGTTTCTCGTGATTGGCCCGATATATACCGCGGATGGCCGTATCAGCCGATTATCGGCCCTTTGTTCAAAGATATGAGCTGCCCAGCCTGTGATCCGGGACAACACGAACAGAGGCGTGAACATGGGGGTCGGGATGCCGAGGCACCGAAAGGCCGACGCACTATAAAAATCCAGGTTCGGAAACATTTTCTTTTCTCGACGCATGACAAGCTCGATCCGCTCGGAAATCGCATAAAGTTGTTCTTGCCCAACGGCTTCACACAGTCGCTTTGACCAGACTTGAATGATATCGGATCGAGGATCGCACTGCTTGTACACGCGATGTCCAAATCCCATGATCTTTTCTTTTCGGGAAAGCATCTCAACTAGGCTCGTTTCCGCGGCATCGGGATCTTGGAATCGCTCAATCAGTTCCATGGCTGCTTCGTTGGCACCCCCATGAAGCGGGCCACGCAAAGCGCCAATACCCGCGGTGATGGCGGAATGGAAATCAGAAAGTGTCGACGCGACGATTCGAGCTGTGAAAGTCGATGCGTTGAATTCGTGTTCTGCATACAAAATCAAGGACACATCGAAGGCTCGACGATCCAACTCGGATGGCAGCTTGCCATGCAACGATTGCAGGAAATGTTCTGCGATGGAATCTGCGTCTAGCTCCACTTCGATGCGTAGTCCCGTATGTTGAAATTGGTACCAGTAGACCAAGATCGATGGCATGCAAGCCAGAAGTCGTTCAGCGGCTTCATATTGGTCTGCAAATCGAACCTCGGGCTCAAGCGTTCCCAACACCGAACAGCCCGTTCGAAGTACATCCATCGGATGCGATGAAGCAGGAAGTTGCTCCAGGACGGTTTTCAGGCGCGATGGGATTCCGCGACGCTCCTTCAATCGTCGAACGAAATTGGCAAGGTCAAGCACTTTGGGCAGCTCGCCGTACAGCAGGAGATAAGCCACTTCTTCGAAGCCTGCGTGTGCAGCCAAGTCGTCGATCGAGTATCCGAGGTACGTTAATCCGACGCCGTCGATTCCCACCGTACTCAGTCGGGTCTGGCCCGCAACGATTCCTTCCAGACCACCTTTATTTACTTTGTTCATGGTTGCAACCTTTGTTGATCGACACGTTTTTCCGCTGACAGATAATTCAAGACTTCGTAGAGTTCATCACGAGTTTGGAGCGAATTGAGCATGGATTGCTGTGAGCCGTTTATTCGGATTGTTTCATAGGTGCTTTTGGCCGCAGCGTTCATGGCCCGAAAGGCCGTCAATGGATAGAGTGCCATTTGCACACCGGCATCGTTGAGTTGTGCCAACGTGAAGAGTGGCGTTCGTCCGAACTCGGTCAAGTTGGCTAAAAGTGGAACCTTTACCTCGTTGGAGAATCGACGGAAGTCATCCAGCGTTTCAACTGCTTCTGCAAAGATCATGTCCGCTCCCGCAGCTACGTAAGCAATGGCTCGACGGATTGCGGCATCGACCCCTTCCACACTGACCGCATCCGTACGGGCCATGATTACGAAGTCGGGATCCTTGCGACTGTCGACCGCAGCTCGAACTCGAGCTTGCATTTCCTCAAGTTCCACCAAGTTTTTTCCAGGTCGATGGCCACAACGCTTTGCCGCAACTTGGTCTTCCATATGTATGGCAGCAACTCCAACTCGCTCTAACTCTCGAATCGCTCTTTGGATGGTAAGTTCCGTTCCCCAGCCAGTGTCGATGTCCACCAACAATGGCAATGAACAAGCGGCGGTGATTCGGGCTGCGTCGTCAAGAACGTCATTCAAACTAGTGATGCCAAGATCTGGTAATCCATGCGACGCGTTTGCAACCCCAGCACCCGAAAGATATAGGGCTTGAAATCCTGCCCTGAGTGCTTGCATGGCGCAAATCGCGTTGATTGCACCAACGATTTGCAGCGGTTTTTCAACTTGCAACAATTTTCGGAAACGCAATCCGGGGCTGGGTTCAGGCATACAATCCGTCCGAATTCAAAATGAACTGAATTTTCTCGAATTCAGCTACGGTAGGTCATCAACGCAAATCTTCCGCGATCTACG
>JBBRJI010000571.1:0-4327 GCA_038219625.1 Pirellulales bacterium
CATCTTTACCGTCACCAACATGAAGCTGTGCATTGAGTTGATCTGACTATCTGCGTGTTCGATGAATTCAATGACGTTTTTAGACGAAACCCCTTGCGATTCAGATGTACTACGAGGCAGGGCCAAATCTTGACCGAACAACGGAGAGACAACGCAAATCGCTAGAAGCATGGAGAAAGGCAATGCATATTGGATTTTCATGAAATTCTATCGGTTGAGAGGTGACGGCAATGGAATGGGTGCCGCTGCATTCTAACAAAAATGCGGCAAGCGAAATTTCAATGATGGCGAGAAATTCATACTTGTCCATTTCGAGCCGGTAGCGGTCGCTTAAAAATCCAAAAGAGCGAGCCGTCAAAATACTCATGCTTCCAGCCGAGCTTTCTGGGATAGACGAGATACTCTTGCCAAGTCATCTCTTTTCGAAATTCATCCATGTTGGAGCTCTCTTCAAATAATCCAGTTGCATTGCCGGCTTGATCTCAACTGCCGACAGCATTTCAAATGCCCCCGAGTTTACTCGGGGGATACTTACCATCTCTCTAGAGCCGAGATTTTTTCTTCCTGAGATCCCTATTTCCGACTATCGATCGCAAACATAAATCGATCCGTTGGAATTGGTGGTTATCACCTTGGTTCCCGTTGGATCAAATCTAGCATCAGGAACTGGCCCAGGATAACGCCAGACACGCTCGGCTTTTGATTTCTTAAGGTCCCAAATGATCACTTGACCATCTGCCCCCGACGATAAAATCTCATCGTCCTTAGAGCCAAACGCAAGAGAATAGATCGCACCTGAGTGGGGCGCTAAGATCGTCGGCTCTGAGCGTTCCTCGTCGATCGACCACAACTTTATTCTGCCTTGGTCGTCCCCGACGGCGAGCCGTTTGCTGTCGTGTGAATAGCACATACATACTACACCATCGATACTGTTTCCAATCGTTGTCAATTTTTGGATACCGTCACCCGCTGCACCTATGCGCCACAAATCCACTCCGCCTGGGGAACCTCGCGACGCGAAATTGGCTCCTTCGGGTGAAAAAAGAATTCCACGGACGTCGCACAACCGTGCATTGCCTGGAACAGTAACGCGAAGTCGAAGTTTCCCCTTCGATACGTCCCATACACGAATTTCACCTTGACGATGACCGCTCACTAGCGTGTTTCCATCCGGACCAAATGAAATACTTGCACTGAATAGCGGCCTTGGATCATCAAGCTGAACGCTATCGAGTTGTTTAGCACCGTCGGGCGACGTCTGCCATAGTTCGAGAGTGTTTCGCGATTCGCGATTGGAGAAAAATGCCATTCGTTTTTCATCCCTCGAAATGCAGAGTCCGCGAACTGGTTGAGGGCCCGTCTTGAACAACGATTTCGCTTGGGATTGCAGAGAATTCAATTCGCGAACGAGCACTTCACCATCCTCATACCCCCCATACCCAGGGAGTTTGTAGTTATTGGAACTGTGGAATGAAACAACTCGATTGTTGCTTGAGCTGGAGTTAAGTAGTCGGCAATGCTCATAACGCTGGCGACTTCCATCCTTTGATTCATCCGCTGGCTTGGCAATATCCCATCGCCTTACCGCACTATCTCCGTCAACGAAAAACAGTGCCGCTCCGTTTTGGCTGAACGCCATTGATAGAGTCAGGCCGTATTCCCTAAGCGATTCGTTTCGAGACAAGGAAGTCGACTGCAATTTGATCGGGTTTTCGTGACTGATATCCCACAACTCCATCTCTGACGACGCGATCGCAAGCGATTTTCCATTAGGATGGAAACTCAGTCCGCTCACATAAGCATCCTGTGTAAGCACTGCTTTGCGTTGGGGAGATTCACCGCGAATGTCGAAGAGACTTGTTTTTCCGTCTACTCCACTGATCGCGAGCATGTTGCCATCCTGGGAAAACGCGATGGCTTGAACGAGTCCGACAAAGTCGATTACGAATCGACGGATCGGCTTACCCTGCATCCTCCAGACAACTACCTTGCTGTTCTTTTCTAAAAGAACGTTGCCCTTGGCTACGTGAGACTTGACACGCGCAATTGCTGCAATATCGATTAATGCAATATCGATTGCTGCGAGATCGATTGGTACTGCATTGATGGCTGTCGTTTCATACACCGTCCCAACCTGATTCCCATCGTACGAGATGACTTGATTGCGAAAGGATACCTCAGCAAATTGTTTTTCAAGTTCTTCGTAAACTTTGTAGGTAACCGACGCAATCGTTGTGAACTGCTTCATTTCATCAAAACTGGACATCCGCCATAAGTCTTCGCCGATCAATACCGTGCTGTGATCACCTGACCAGCGTAGGTTTGACCATGAACGTTCCGGGAAGGCCTTAATCTCGGTCTGCTTATCTCCATTGGAGTTCAAGTCAATTAATAGGGCTGGTTCGTCTCTTAGAATCGCAATCAGTTTGCTTCCATCCGGCGTATATCGGACCGATTGAACAATTTTGTCAAGTTGCAAGTGCCTTTCAAGATGCAGGGTGGCTGCATTCCAGAGGTAAACGTTACCTAGGTAATCAGCGGTGGCAACTTGATTCCCATCGGGCCGCAGATCCAATCCACCAAAGAGTTGCGCCCAGCTTCGTCCGCGTTCGTCACCAATCACTTGCATACCTTCGGAATGCCATGGAAAACTAGGAAAGGAAGCCTGTTGGGCAAGCCCAAATTTTGTAGTACTGCACAGGACCGCAACCAAGCCGAGCAGCCCGCCGATTGCTGCTTTTGCGCCAAAACCGCTCGAAACTTTGCTCAATCGTTTTTCACTCAAAAGCCCCGCGATGCGATCCTCTAGCCGCCAACCGTTGCTGGTAAAAGACGCAGCGCCTTCGACCGCAACCCCCATGACGCCTCGTTCCGCGATGGAAAGCAGAGTCTTCGCATACTCAATTGCATCGGAGTTTCGAAGGACATAGTTGTCGCACACTTCTTCTCGCGACCTGATGAATTCTCGCTTCGCCAAATGGATCAAGGGATGTGGCCAATAGACAATTGTCGCAATCGCTTGAAGCATTCCAAAGATCGGATCGAAGCGATGCAAGTGAGCAAACTCATGCATAACGACGTCCGTTAGCTCTTTGTCTGGCAACTCTTGCAGCATCCTTTCTGGCAAGACGATTTGTCCACGAAGTCCTTGGAAAACCGCGAACGCTGAAGTCGCATTGGGCGAAATTCCGATGCGAGGCGACCATTTCATACCGATCGCCTTTCGAGCTCGATCCGCAATTCGATCGAGTCTCGCAGAACGTTCAAAACAAATCGTGCTAAGGAGTCGTTGTATTCGAGCATAGGAGATCGCCAACCGCAGGAATCCAACCGCGACCCCAACGAACCATAGGTAGACAATGCAATCGTATGCAAGTTGAGTGAACTGTTTTTCTTCGTTAGCTCGGTGGATTATTGGCCCGCTGGCCTCACTTGCGGCAGTCGCCGTTACGAGTCCCGTGTTCGGAGATTTCGCCGAATCGGTATCTTGATTTGGCATTGGCCGACTACTGTCCATTACAGTGGGCTCGGCTTGTTTCGTCGCCAATAGCGAACTGTCGTTTCGATTGTTGGTATTGCCACGAACAGCATCACGCGAAAAATCGTTTGGTTGAGCCACCGACAGGATTGGTATTCGGACTAGCTCCAATTCATTGCGTTGGCCAAGCATCGCAATAAATGGGACCAGCAAGGACAGTATGATCGACGTCGTCCAAACGGTGGATCGGAATGCTGCGTTGTTTGGCGCGGCGAATCGTGCGATAAGCCACGCGGCGACAAGAACGAACGTCATCAATGTAAAAACGCGAATCAGCAAGGCCGGCAGAAGGCTATCGGCACCGAGAGAAATGAAAGAGCTCACGATTTGCTTCTCCTTTTTTTCTGAGTTTCAGCCTTGGAAATCAATGCGCGTATTTGTTCCAAATCCTTTTTGGCGACACCCCGACCATCGAGGAGCGTCCAAACCAGACCTGACGCCGATCCGTCAAATACCCGGTTGCATAGGTTGTCAACGAGGCTGCGTTGGATCTCGGATTGTTCGATGACAGCCGAGTACATGAATGCCTGGCCAATCTCACGATGTTTGAGCCATCCCTTCTCTTCCAGTCGACCGATGACAGTTTGCACGGTTGCGCGCGCAATTTTGCGTCGACTTTGGAGCTCCTGCCATACTTCGGAAATCGTCGTTTCGCCACGATCCCATATGACCTTCATGATCTCCAATTGCGCAGTCGACAGTTCGGACCGTTTTTTCGCCATGCGAAACTCCCTCTAGTGCATACTCTGGAACTTAAACCATCACATGTTTAATTACGGTAACTACAAC
>JBBRJI010000572.1:0-4327 GCA_038219625.1 Pirellulales bacterium
TCCCTATCACTACGTGCGACTACAGACGCTCCCTGAAACCGAATCATCTGGCGATCTACTCATTGTGGGTGGCGAAGATCACAAAACAGGTCAAGCTAACGACGCCGACGAACGTTACCGTCGCATCGAAGAATGGGCAAAAAAAAGGTTTCCATCCATTGGTAAGATTCTTTACCGCTGGTCAGGCCAAGTGCTAGAGACGATAGACGGTTTAGCCTTCATTGGAAGGAATCCCCTTGACCATCAAAATGTCTACATTGCCACAGGCGATTCGGGTCAAGGAATGACGCACGGAACGATCGCTGGGATTTTGCTCACCGATCTAATCGTAGGGCGACAGAATCCTTGGGCAACTCTTTACGATCCTACACGGAAAACGCTTCGTGCAGCCGGTCGCTACGCGCAAGAGAACCTCAACGTCGCGGCGCAATACACAGCCTGGGTGACGGGTGGCGACGTCGGTTCCACGCAGGAGATCGCACCAGGTACAGGCGCCATCGTGCGAGCTGGACTTTCGAAGGTGGCGGCTTATCGCGATGAACATGGCGTGCTGCACCAATGTTCCGCTGTCTGCCCGCACCTGGGTTGTATTGTCGAATGGAACCGCAACGAAAGTACTTGGGATTGTCCCTGCCATGGTTCGCGTTTTGACAAACAAGGGCATCTGCTGTGTGGACCAGCAAACAGCGATCTTGAAAACGTAACTTCATTGGTTGAAGACGGTATTGTGGCAATGGAATGACTGCGCATTTATCGACCATCGTGTCCTAATCTCGCAGCAAAGTGGTTGCATCTCTGCCATCTGCACGATGGAAGCGACAATTGCCATCAACGGCACATAAAGTGCATTGTGGAACCAGCGTAAGTCGCAATCAGAATCGGTCGATTTGCGACACAATTCGGTACGTTACTAAACCATTGGAGAAAAACTATGCATCGTCATTTCATTGCAGGAGCACTTGTGTGCTTTGGTTCTAGCCTATTTGGACAGTCTATAGAAAATGCTGCCAATCAAGTGCAAGGGACGTCGAACAATATTCAGAATTCGCTTCAAAATGGAAATGCTCAGACAAGTTCTGGTTCATCTATTTCGGGCGACGCCTCCACCGGATCTTCGTTGAACACACAGAATCCAGTGGACGGAACGAAGGGACTTACTGGGAGTGCAGGGGTTCGAGGTAATACGAATCTGCAAAACAATTTGGACGCACAGTCCGGAAAGTTAAATTCCAACCTGAACACGCAAGGGCAAGTGCAAGGGCAAACAAGTTTGGATGGCCAACAGCGTGGCAACAACGTTCAGCAGAATCCAGCTAATTCGTACGGCAATGATTACCGTTCGAATGAAAACGGTGGATTCCAGCCTCAGACAAACGCCCGTCAAGGTCAGACCTTGCAACCCGGACAAACATCAAATCAAGGATGGACTGCTGGCGGACGGCAGAACAATGGCTCCATGCAGAACAATGGCTCCATGCAAAATGGGTCAATGGGGCAGTCGGGAAGTTATGCGCCCGCCTCAAACATGCAACAATCCTGGTCCTCGCAAAATGCCGGTCGTGTCTACGTGCTTCGCTATGACGCAAGTGGCCGAGAGTTTATTTGCGTAGACGGCAGACCAGTTTACTTTGACAATGTCGCATCGGCGTCGAATCAAGGGAACTTAAACGCGCAGAATCAATACCGTGCAGGTTACGGGAATTACGATTCAAGAAATGGTCAGAATTTTCAAGATGCATCGCGAGGAAGGAATTCGCAGCAGCCTCAACAACAGTCTTCGGGAACTAGTTCAAACTTGCAGAGAGATCCGCAAAACTTGCGGAACGTAGAGCCAAATCGGTCCACCGAAGCGACCAAGGCCAATGAAGCCAATCCCCCTAAGAATGAAACCAATCCACCTAAGCAGGATAAAGTTGGAGCCGATACGCAGAGCGAGCCAAGCGAGCTCCAAAACAGAGTTGACTCAAGATCGGATATCGATTCAAAATTGGACTCGACTAAGCCGAGTACGACTACGACTGATGATACTTCGCCTAAGCCGTAAAACGGCTCAGACTTTGACTTTGACCTTAGTTTGATAGTGCCCAAAGTTCTTGCCTGTGATATGACTGGCGAGGTGGGTAACATGTCAACCGGCTCGCGCTTCGTGCTGAATGAGCACGCAGCGCGCATCACTTTGGGAGTTCGTGATGACCATAAATGTAGAGCCTAGTCGCAAGCGGCTCCCCATCCCTTTCTATGTATTACTTGCGGTAGCGCTGCTTGCTTTCATTCAGACATTCTCGCTCTTGTCCCCAATTTACTTATCTTTCTTGTTGACGTTGCTAATTTCGCTCGCGCTGAACCCGTGGGTCAATCGATTAAGGGCGCTAACGGGCGGAAGAAAGGCAGCCACTGGGCTAGTCGTATTGTCTTTGGTCACAGTTATTGCCTTGACGGGTTGGGCGTTTTTTAATCCATTGAAAGAGTCGGTCTCCAACCTATCGGAGGTACTACCCGGCTATTGGGAAAAACTTCAGAAACCCCTCATCAAGATGGAACGGCACGCCAAGCGTACGGAGAAGCGCATGCAAGCGGAGGTGACGACGGAAATTGCTGAGGATAAGGCAGTTGTAGGCGAGCCGGAAGGCGGACAGTTGCCCATAGAGCCGGACCAAGCGAGTGCTCCAAAAGAGTCGAACACGATTCGATCGGGTTTAGCGGAAATGCTTCTTGGTGTAATAGGAAATTTTACCAAAGTAGCGTTCAACGGAGCGCAGATGTTGGTGGTGTTGGTTACGGTTTTCTTCGGGGTGGTCTTTATGCTACTGAACCCGAGACCAATTATCGGTTGGATTTTCTCCTTGGTGCCAGAGCGGCATCATAAGCAGGCTGTGATTATTATGCACCGCGTTTGTCGATTCGCGCCTGCCTGGGGAGGGTCGACGCTGGCCGGCATGTTAACCATTGGATTGCTTGTTTTCGTGTTGATGTGGCCATTGCTCGGGTTTATGGACGCACTGGTTTTGGGGCTAATAGCGGGCTTGTTTGAATCCGTTCCCTTCTTGGGGCCAACTTTAAGTACAGTGCCCGCGATCTTGCTTGCACTCGGGAAAGGGGGGCTGACGCCGCTGTGGGTGTTACTAGCTTACGTGGGAGTGCAGGCGTTGGAGAACAATGTCGTTCTCCCCTTGATCATGGCTAGAGGGATGAAGTTGCATGCTGTCGCAGTTATTTTTTCGATGCTTTTGTGCGTGTCTGCGTTCGGGGTGTTAGGGGTACTAATCGCAGCGCCTTTAGTCGCTATTATTAGTATCATTCACGAAGAACTTTATCGAAAAAAATTTCTTCCAGCGGTTTCAGATGCGGATCTAGACGAGTTGGCAAGAAAAGTTTTGCACGAAAAGTCCCTTGCGAGTGACTGAAGCGTACTGCCCAGACCTACGGGGTACGTTAAAGACCCAGCGGCCAAATAACCAATGATAGCTCCGTTGATATTGGCACGAAAATTGCTTTTGCGAAACGATGTGTTTCGATGTCCGTCATTCATCGGGCGGGCGCTTATTCATACTAAGGCGCTTCTCGGGAACAGCTAACGATGTCACACTTTTGGCCTTTTTTCATCACGCGCGTATCGCTGATACATGTAGCGGTGAGTTTTTTAAAGGTTTTGAAGCTGAGCACACTCGGAGAGGTTCGCGGCCAAGAGGTGGGATCGAGCAAACATGATTGATTTTTGGCAGAGAGTGGCATTGGATTTTCAAGATGTTCCGGACATAACGGAGGCGATTCGCATGTCGATTCGACTCTTGCTTGCGGCCGCACTCGGAGGATTGCTGGGATATGACCGAGAACGTGCGGGAAAGGCCGCTGGTCTGCGTACGCACATGCTCGTATCGCTAGGTGTGGCACTATTCGTTCTAATTCCTCAACAAGCTGGGATGTCGAACGCCGACATCAGCCGAGTCGTTCAGGGAGTAGTCGCGGGAATTGGCTTTTTAGGAGCCGGTGCCATCGTCAAGGGGAGCCGAGATGCCGATGTCCAGGGCATGACGACGGCCGCCGGCAGTTGGCTTACCGCGGCGGTCGGCATTGCCGCTGGCTTAGGGAGAGAAGCGTCAGCAACGCTTGGGGCGGTCCTAGCTTTTCTTATCTTATCGACCCTCTCACGGTTCAGTCACTGGATGAAAAACGACCAGCCCAAAAACCCAAACGAAGTCAACAAGTTAGGACCCAATTGAGTGCAGGACCGAGGTGCCGAACTTGTTCTTTAGTGATGAGTTCGGCACGCGTTTCGCATGCAAAGCGGTTTGGGAATGTCACTTTAGTTAGAGAAAGGCAGTTGCAA
>JBBRJI010000573.1:0-4325 GCA_038219625.1 Pirellulales bacterium
ATAAGAGGGCATCCGTCCGCCACCCTTCCGCGTGATCTGCTCAATCTCGGTGCGCGTTTTTCGCTTGTCAATGTCGAGCAGCGGCGGAAACTTCAAGTCGAGATTGCCCTTGAGCTCCAGGCCGTGGCAGACGCCGCAAAAAACCATGTAATCGCGCTCGCCAGGTATCAGTTTGGAGCCATCCGCATGACGGGTCTCGATCATTTGCAGCAGCCACGGTATTTCGTTGATGTTGACGTAGTATATCCCATCCGGATCCGCCGCGCCGCCGCCCCACTCCATGCCACCGTCGAATCCTGGGAACATCACCGTCTCATTCAGACTAGGTGCCGGGAAAGGCCCAAAGTTGGGTGCGGCCAGAATCCGATCCCGAGTCAGCTGATGGGTCTCGGGCGAAATGTTCGAGGCATCGTCTTGCGTGTATCGCTGCCGCATCAGTGGCGGTGGCTTGGTGGGGAACGGCTGGGTCGGCCAAGCCTGCTCGCCGACCAAATCGGATCGCGGAACTGGCCGCTCCTCAATTGGCCAGAGCGGTTCGCCCGTGACACGGTTGAACACGAAGTGTCTCTGAACAACACAGCCGCCTCCGTCGGCTTGACGTTATGCACTTTGAGAGCGATAACCATTCGATTGCCGAGTGACGTTTGGTGCTCGAGGCAAGCGAGCGAGTGGGCAAGAATTTCTGCGCAACGGTGGGATAAGATGGATTCGCGATCTGAATCTCGAAGTCATGAGGGCGATGCGATCAAGGTTTTACCGTGGATGAACGTGCGTCAGTTGCTTGATCTCGCAAACGCGCTGACGTTGACCGGACTGGCAACGGCCGTCGCATGTGCTATGTTGGCGATTCAAGGGCAACCGGCGTATGCTATCGTAGCGTTGATGGTTTCAGGGGTTTGTGACCTATTCGATGGCGTTGTGGCGCGACGGCTAAATCGTAGTCCCGACCAACGGAATTTTGGTGGACGACTGGATTCGATCGTGGACGTTTGTTCGTTTGGGTTCGCGCCAGTTGTGTTGATGTACTCGGCGGGCTTGAATGGAATCATGGAAGTGCTTCTGCTGGTGTTTTTTATCCTATGTGTGGTTTGGCGATTGGCTTTCTTCGACATGGTCGGGCTGCAAAGCGTTGGCAAGCAGCGATACTTTATTGGGCTGCCAGTGACCTATGTGGCGATGATTCTACCGCTCGCTTTCCTCGCCGGATTTTGGGGGATGCTGTGGTTGAGAGGCTGCGTTGCGGTGGCAGTTGTGGGGCTGGCGCTTGCAATGGTCAGTACGTATCGAATTAGAAAGCCTTCAGGTGTGTTCTATCTATTGTTTCCAGCGTCTGGTCTCGTGTTAGCGTTTGTATTCATCACCTTTGCAGAACGCTTCGTTCCATGAGTAGAATGGGCTGAGATTTAATTCTAAACCTAATGGGCTTGCCGAATGACAGCAGAATCAACTTGGATTTACCATTCGCGACAGAAAATCAACGGTACTTCAGCGCCGCCAATATCGCAGTTCAAAAGCCTCAAGCCGAGTGATCTGATTGGCGCAATGTTTGTTTTGGGCTGCTCAGTTGCAACTGGAGTTGCGATATATCTGTCGACGGTTGATCATTGGTTGCTTTGGCTTCTAGGGCAGATGCTGTTGGCATTTGCGATGCTGCAATGGTTTGTGCTAATTCACGAAGCGGGGCATAAAACGCTTTTCAGGAGCGCAGCATGGAATAAGTACGGCGGACATTTGGCATCGCTACTTGCGGGAATTCCATTTGAAAGTTGGACCACCGTACATGCCCTCCACCATCGTTGGACAGGGTGGCAGGACCTAGACGCGACAACGGCGACGTTGGTTCCTCGCCGATTGAAGTTGTGGGAGAGAGTCATTATCAATGGTTGTTGGAAACTTTGGATTCCTCTATTTTCGGTGCTGTATCGATTGCAGAACTACTGGAATCTTCCTCGCCTTTACAAGCTGTTCCCACGCCGCAAAAAGCGTCTACGGCTGACGCTGAATGTGTTCGTCTTACTGGCCATTTACGTTTCGGTCTGTTGCCTCGTTGGTTTTCACCAGATCCTCGTGATATTTGCTTTGGCGGCGTTCCTCTCTCTGATGATGCAGGACATTCTGATCCTCAGCCAGCATACTCACATTCCCATGCAGCTAAGCCAGGGGGAAGATGTGGCGCCGTTCACTCCAGCAGAGCAAGAGTTTTTTACGCGTTCTCTCGAATTTCCACGTTGGTTTTCCGTCCTGGTACTTCTTAACTTGGACGCTCATGAGTTGCATCATATATACCCCAGCGTACCTGGGTATTACTTGTCCCGTATCGGTTACGAAACACACAAATGTGTACCTTGGTGGCGCTGGTTACAAAAAGCCAAGCAGATTCCGGGAGAAGTGTTTTTGTTTCAGAACTCCAGTCGTTCTGGCTTCGACATTTAAGAAGTGGCTCATATGAAACCAGATGCTGTGGTGTGTGCTTCCTTCTTGATCCTTGCCTTTGTGACTGCGGGGTTCGTGCAGACATTCTGGTTGCGCAGTAAATTCTCAAAACGCTTCCAAAGACCAATTGATGGAGGCAAAACGTTTCGTGGCGTTCGCATATTCGGGGATAACAAGACCTGGCGGGGATTCATTGCAATCGTGCCGGGAGTTGGCATTGCTTTCGTATTGTTTCGCATCCTGTTTGCCGCCTTTCCTCATGATGTACTTGAAGGGTTGTGGCCACTTTCGATTCTTCAATTTGGAATACTTGGGTGCCTAGTCGGTATCGGATTCATGCTTGGTGAATTGCCGAATTCGTTTGTGAAACGACGACTGGGCGTTCCACCCGGCGAAGCGCCGGAGAGGTCCAATGCGCGTCGGATCTGTTTTCTGGTCGATCGTTTTGATTCCATTCTCGGCGGAATGCTTGTGCTAGTGCTACTCGTGCCAATACCAACCCTGACTTGGTGCTACATTTTCCTCTTTGGCCCGATCATCCACTTGGCGTTCAATGTTTTGCTTTTTCAACTTGGAGTAAAGGCCCGGCCCCGATGAATACTGATATGCTTCAGCCCCCAACGCCAGTCAAGTCTCGCGGACTCTTTGTATGTTCGCTAGAATCTGCGTTGTGTGCCGTGAATGCCGATGGGGTTGGCGGCAAAGCAACGAATCTAGCTGAGATGACCAACCTAGGAATGGATGTTCCGCCTGGGTTTGTGGTTACCGATTTGGCATTTCAATTGTTCTTGGATGAAAACGAACTGCGTGAGCCGATTGACAAGGCGCTCGAGGGCTTGGAAGCCAAACAACTGGAAAGAATTAACTCGGCATCGCAGGCGATCAACAGTCGGGTCCTCGCCGCGAAAATGCCCGGACCAGTACTAGCGGCCATTCGCGTTTGCGTTTCGGAGACTTTTCCCAACGATGCGCTGGCCGTTCGCAGTTCGGCGATCGGTGAGGATTCCCGCCAAGCGGCGTTTGCGGGTCAATTAGATTCCTTCCTGAATGTCAAGTCGGAGAAGCATTTGATCGAAGCCGTGCTTGGTTGTTGGGCTTCGTATTGGTCGCCACGCGTTCTGTTTTACCAGTTGTCGAAAGGGATCTGTTTACGCGGGATGGGCGTCGTGATTCAGAAACTGGTAAGCTCGAGAATTTCCGGCATCTTGTTCACGGCGAATCCGGAAGCGGCAGGCGGCAAGCGTGATTCGTTGCTCGTTGAGTACTGTTACGGTTTCGGCGATGAACTGGCTGCGGGCAAGTTGAACCCTGGGCGTATTCTGATCGATCGAAGCGACTTTTCCTATCGAATCCAGTCGACTCCGGAACAGGCTGGTGGCGAAGAAGACGCCAAATTGTTTACCACAAACCAAATCGAACGATTGTCGCAAGCAGCTTTGAAATTGGAGCAGTATTTCGGTTGCCCGCAAGACATTGAATGGACGATCGATCCGCATGGACAATTGTTTCTAGTTCAGACTCGTCCAATCACAGTCGGTTTTGCAGAACCTGCCGCGACCGCCAACGCACCTCAGGAAGATCAATCCGTTGGTCCATTTGTGCTTTGGTCGAATGCCAATGTCAATGAAAATTTTCCTGAACCAATATCTCCGTTTCTGTACTCGATTGCGTCTGTGGGTTATTACCATTACTTCCGCAATCTCGCCTTGACGCTTGGTTTTGATCGACGCCGCGTTGCGCTGATGGAGTATCCGTTACGAAACGTGATTGGCGTTCACGGAGCGAGGATGTATTACAACTTGACCAACATTCACTCCTCGTTGCGGATGGCTCCTTGCGGTGAACTGTTGGCCAAATGGTTTGATGACTTTGTGGGTGTTAGCAAGTCGGCG
>JBBRJI010000574.1:0-4323 GCA_038219625.1 Pirellulales bacterium
TCGTCGCAAGAAACTGAAACTCTATGATTAAGCTTCCGTTCGTCCTGTTGTTCACTGCCATGACTGCTCTGTTTTGGGGCGTGTACGGCATCCTGCTACATCACGGGACTGAGCAACTGGGCCACAGTTCGCTTCGCGCCTTTGTTGGGGTCGGAATCGCGTATTTTCTAATTGCAGTCCTCGTACCGTTGGGGCTGCTAAGCCGCAAGCCCGAAAAGGGGTACTGGTCGATGGGAGGCACTTTGTTGTCCCTGTTTGCAGGGACCGTCGGTGCACTGGGCGCCCTCGGGGTTATTCTGGCCGTCGCATTCAAGGGGATGCCTATTTATGTCATGCCCATTGTTTTTGGTGCTGCCCCGGTGGTGAACACGCTTGTCACTTCTTGGCTCAACAAGTCCTTTTCGCAGATCAAACCGACGTTTATTCTCGGGCTGGTTTTGGTCGCACTTGGAGCGGTTGGGGTTTTGATCAACAAACCCGCACCCCCCGCCAAAGTTGTGGTGGTAAAGACCGAATCTGGTTCCATCGAGGACAACACGACAATTCACGTTGCACCCGTCGCAGCCAACCCGTTGGCTATCGGCGCGTCGATTTGCTTGGCAGTCGTCTGTTGGGGTGCCTACGGGCCATTCCTGCATATGGGCCAAATGCAAATGGGTGGGTCAAGACTTCGGCCATTCTGCTGTGTAGGGATCGCTTACTTTGTCATTGCCGTAGCCTTGCCGGTCATGATTTTGATGGCAACGCCGGACAACGTTTCGTTAACCTGGAGCGAGATCAGCGGCGGCATGATGTGGTCCATTCTTGCGGGTGCGGCTGGTGCGATGGGAGCCTTAGGAATCATTTTGGCGTTCAATTTCGGCGGCAAACCAATTTTTGTAATGCCATTAGTATTCGGTTTCGCGCCAGTGATCAACACGCTGACGTCGATGGTGTTAGGTGGTTCACTCGACAAGTTCACGACCTACTTCCTTGGCTCCCTAGTGCTCGGTATTGCAGGTGCCGTGACTGTATTGGTGTTTGCCCCCAAGGCAAAGCCGCATGAAGCACCGGCTGCCGATCCGAAACCGGCGCAGACCACGCCAGCGCCGACGATGCCAAAACCGACCGAAAGTTCGCCTTTCGACGCTAGGTCTACTTGATCATGTTCTGCATCATGTCATTCATACCCGGAAAGAACTCAGCTCCGCCGGTGAGTACTTTCACTTCGGTGATATGCATTTCTTTAGCCGCCTTGACCGCTTGATTCATTGCGTCTTTCGTCAACTCTTGTAGGAGTGACTTTTGATCGCCACTTGTCAATTCGTGGGAAATGCTAATCGACTGGACCACACCCAGTCCACTCAATTCGACATTCACGGAAAGCAATTCAAAGCTTGCGCTCCCGTAAACACGTGCAGCTTCTAGCCTTGAGTTCATGCCTTTGAGCTGCGGCCCGATTTGGGTCATGTTTTTCATCGCGCTGGCTAAGTTGGTGAGGTTCTTGAACATGGGTTACCGTAGAGTGAGGTGGTTGTGATTTCTGTTTTGAATTACTCGACCGCAGATGTCTCGAATTGGACTTCATTGCGAAGCTTTTCTCGCAATGGGATATCTTGTGGTTCAGGGGTGCTTACTGGCAGCAGGTTGAGGTGAGGGGCTGGAACCTGATTTTGAGCTGGATCCACTCGAACAACTTGCCCCTCCAAGACATCCATAAATTGTTTGATCAGCGGATGGGCCATCGCATTGCGAATGAGTTGGGCCTGTGGAACCGTTGGCCTCGGGGAATGAATGACGGCTTGCGGTTCAGCCGCTTCAGTGACACCGGACGCCTCTACGACCGGCGTGGGTTCCTGTGTCAACACAAACTCAACTTGGATGTCGCTTCCAACGCGACTTGAAATGGACTGGGCTAGTTTCCTTCCATTTTCGCCTGTTTGAAAATAGTTTATCGCAAAAGCACCATCGCGAGACAAACAAATTTTCCATGGCCGATCGGCCGGACCATCCACTCGCACCGTCATCGTAGCATATTGTCCAGCAAGTCCACCCAATTTCACAGCCTCCTCTCGGACCAGGAGCACTCGATCGACTTCGTTCCTTTCTTCGAATTGATTTGGAGTTGCAACTGCTATTTCAGTCGATTGCTCAAAGAGAATCACGGCGGGGGCCGCCGACTCACATTGGCTACTCTCGGGTTCGAGTGTTGCAGGTATCGGACGCGGACCGGCAGCTTGGGAAGCTATTGATGCCTCATGCTTGGTCGGAATTTCGGCCAGTACCGTCTCCGCACTTGACGCTTGGCTGCTTTCGTTCGTTTGGGAGTCTTTTTGCGAAGGACTTAGTTCAGTTTTTTTTTTTGCTTCGACGACAGACGAAACCGCCGGCGCTATCGGCGCCACCTTCGCTGCGACTGCGCGCGGAGACGGGACCGACTGTATCGAAAACGCCTTCACTAAATCGGAAAGAGCTTGTAGATCCTGCAGGTTGCATATCTGAACCAATGCGACTTCGAGCAAGATTCTGCTTTGGACACTATGACGCATTTTGACGATGGTCTCGTCCAGCATTTGCAGTGCGGACAGCAGCGTCATGGTTCCCCAGGTTTTGCCCCATTCCTTGAGCTGCTCGACGCTATTAGGATTGGCCGTTCGAACCAAATCGGCACTGCCACCCACCGTCACCGTCATCATATCTCGCAAATAACCGAGCAATTGTTCGGCCAGTTGCCCCACATCGACCCCTTCATCGGCCGCCGTATTAAGTTCTCTCAGGGCACCGGCCGCGTCGCGCTCGATCAAACGTGCTGCAAAAGATGCGAGTCTCGTCTCGTCTGCGGTTCCCAACATGGCATGAACGACTTCGACGGTGATTCGGTTGCCGCTGAAGCTGAGCAACTGCTCAAGCAAAGACTGGCTATCTCGCATCGAACCGGCTGCGCGGCGGGCGATTAAGCGGAGAGCCGCTTCGTCGGCTTGGGTCCCTTCGTTTTGGCAAATGAATTTGAGCCGTTCGAAGATCTGCTCCGTTTGCACGGGAGGAAAATCAAAGCGCTGGCATCTCGAAAGGACCGTTATGGGAATCTTTTCTGGATCGGTTGTGCAAAAGATGAATTTCACATGGCCGGGCGGTTCCTCAAGCGTTTTTAGGAGCGCGTTGAAGGCCTGGGTGGTCAGCATATGCACTTCGTCAATGATGTAAATCTTGTACCGGGAACGGCTTGGCCGGACCGCAGCGTTCGATCGCAACTGACGAATTTCGTCGATCCCTCGATTACTAGCACCATCGATTTCCAAAACGTCCATGTCTTCGCCGGCATCGATAGCTTGCGAAATGTCCGAGTTTGGATCGAATTTCCCGTTCGTTTCGGCGGCTGCATTTAGGGCTTTGGCAAAGATGCGGGCCGTACTCGTCTTGCCTACCCCACGCGCACCCGTGAACAGATATGCGTGACCGACGCGGTTGCTTTCGATAGCGCTCAACAAAGCTTGTGAAACGGTGGATTGCCCAACCAATTCCGCGAATGTCTTTGGGCGATAACGACGCGCAACCACCGTGTATTTCCCGTTCCCGGAAGCTGTTCCGGTTACCCCGGTAGCTGTTCCGGTTACCACCGCAGCTGTTCCGGTTACCACCGCAGCTGTTCCGGTTTTGGAGTCGGGTTTACCTGGGTTTGCTAGGGTCGTATCCGGCTCTGGAGGTGAATCCGGTACACCCACAGCAGTTCCTTTCTTGGCCATAAAAGAATCCGTAAAACACACTCGGGAGAAGCAACCTTTTGGACGCCTTGCAAGTATACCATGCCCCTCGTCGATTTCATCCCGTCGTTGACGGAAACGCGTTGACAAGTTTCAATGATTGAATGAGCAAACCAAAAATACTAATTCAGTTGGATACCGACGCAAAAGCCAGTGTTTTCGATGCGGTGGTCGCCATCGACAGCGGCGTTGAGCAACTTTTGCAGTACTCGGGAATCCGTCCGGAGGATGTGCGTGGACTGGTGCACGGCGCCATGTACACGCGAGGACCAAGCGATTTAAAGAATACTGCAGTTTTTATTGGTGGCAGCAATGTCACGGACGGTGAGGCCATTGCTGCCATCGCCAGAGACACGCTTTTCGATCCGTTCCGGCTCTCGATCATGCTCGATAGCAACGGGGCCAATAGCACCGCCGCGGCTGCCGTTCTGAGTGCCTCAAAACACATCACCCTTGAAAACACAACCGCACTCGTCTTAGCCGCGACCGGTGCGGTGGGGCAACGTGTCTGTCGAATCCTGGCCAACGCAAAGTCGCATGTTACCGTCGCGTCCAGGTCGCTTGAACGATCACGAGCATGCAT
>JBBRJI010000575.1:0-4314 GCA_038219625.1 Pirellulales bacterium
AGCACGGCACTCCGTGCTGTGTTTCTCGGCACAATGTGATTTGCTACCTAGACCGGCCTTTTCGTTTTAAATTTCTAATTAAATTTCTATGGGTATTTCTACGACTCGGAGGACGAGACAAAGCGACGGGAGGAACTCACGGCACGGAGTGCCGTGCTACACTGAGTGCCGTGCCACTGGGCTACTTGCTTGGATTGCCTTGTAGCGTGACAATACTCACCTTCACCCACTTTCCGGGCATTGCATTGCTCGCTTGAACTTGACCTCGCACCAAAAGTCTTGCAAAAACGTGTCCAACGCGCCTCCAGGAAAACCGGCAAAAAGCATCGGGGATTTGTTGCGAGAGTTCCGCGAGCATCGCGATCAGATGCGGAGCGAACTCGGCAAGATGATCGTTGGCCAGAATGAGGTCATCGAACAGCTTTTCGCCGCTATTTTCACCAAAGGACATTGTTTGCTCGAAGGGGTACCGGGGCTCGCAAAAACCCTGATGGTTTCGTCCCTCGCCAAAATTCTCGACGTCAATTTCAAACGAATTCAATTCACCCCCGATTTAATGCCCTCGGACATCACGGGGACCAACGTTCTAGAAGAAGATTCTCAGGGAAAACGTGAATTCCGCTTCGTCGAAGGGCCAATCTTCACCAATATTTTGCTGGCTGACGAAATCAACCGAACGCCGCCGAAAACACAAGCCGCACTTTTGCAAGCCATGCAGGAACGTGAAATCACAGTCGGCAGAAACACGTACCAACTGCCCGAACCGTTTTTTGCGATTGCAACTCAAAATCCAATCGAACAGGAAGGAACTTACCCACTGCCTGAGGCACAACTGGACCGATTCATGTTCAATATCAAAGTTGGGTATCCGAGCGCGGAAGAAGAAGAAAGGATTGTGACCTCGACGACCCGCAGCGAACGGCCCGAAGTGAGCAAGATCCTTTCGGCCCGGGCGATCATGAATATCCAGAAACTGGTCATGAGCGTGGCGGTCAGTCCATTTATTGTGAAGTACGTCGTCGCTTTGGTTCGAGCAACTCGACCAAGCGATCCTGAAGCACCGGAGGTTGTGAAAGAACTTCTCGATTTTGGTGCAGGACCGCGAGCGGGTCAATTTCTCATTCATGCGGGCAAGGCCATCGCTGCGATGGATGGCCGATTTAGCGTCGGCATCGAAGACATCCGCAAAATTGCGATTCCGGTGCTAAGGCACCGTTTGAGCACGAATTTCCAAGCGCAAGCCGAGGGAATGACGACTGACAAAATCGTTACACGTTTGCTCAAGGACATCAAGGAACCAACCGTGCCGAAATACGGTGGGATTGATCCAAAACAGCAATAGTCATGACAATGCTCCCGAGTTTGCTCGGGGGATACTTACCCTATCTCTAGAGCCGAAGGCCAGGATTCTCCGGGTTAAAGTTCCTATGGCCTTGATTGAACATCAATCAAGTCTTCCTCTTCTTCCGGAATGATAATCCGAGGAGTCACGCACATAAACAAGAATGATTCTTCCCCAGCGTGGGTGTGATTCGCATGCACTTCAGTCCATTCTGGAACTTCTGTTTTAAGTTCGTCAACACTTACAAACTTTAACGTGCGGGGAACTTCTACTCTTAATCGAACGCTCTCAATCCTGGCCGCCATCATTCCTAAACTCAAGACCGTGGCGAACGAGCCAAAAACTATTGGCGACTTTCCGAGCTTCAACATCGTTCAACCTCGAACTAATGGACTTTCAAATAACTAAATCTCGTTGGTATTTACTGATGTTGGCTGCTGAAATGCAATAGCGCACGGCATACCGGCAACGACTTTGCTCCAAATTGCGCAGGCGGCATAAACATCAGTTCCAACGCAAAGCGCAAGCTCATTGTGAAATGATACCTTTTTTCTAACCGATACTCTCGCACGATTCGAGTTACCGCGCAAGCTTACGCAGACGAACGGACCTTGAGATTTACGAGACTTGGTTATGACTGCCCCAAAACCGCATTACCTACTATTCTGCGATGGCAATGTCTCAGCTAACGGCGAGAACGCGGGATCACAAAGAGGTCGATGGCGGTTTGTTTTGGAAGACCTGGTCTCCGGCGAAAGGATCGAAGCGACCGATCAAGAAATCTCTTGCGCACCAGATCGATCCGCTCTTGTTGCAGTTTTGCGAGGCCTCGAAGCGCTAGAACAGCCGAGCCGCGTCACGTTGGTAACCACCAGCCGATATGTCACACGCGGGCTTCAATATGGATTATCGGAATGGCGGGACAACGACTACTCCTGGGAACACTTTGGTGCCGTCCAACCGATTCGCAATGCAGACATTTGGAAACGCATCGATCGAGCCCTTGCGTACCACCAAGTTCAATGCCGCTGGATGGCTCAAGAGGGAACAACGGAACCGCAAGATGAGCCTTCCGAGAACAAAGGGGCCCAAAGTCCCGCCGCCCAAAGTCCCGCCGCCCCGTCAGCGGCATGTGTTGAAACCCTAAAATCCTCAAGCGTGCAAACCGCCCACCGACGGTCCCGAACCGTTGATGGCACCCGTACCAACATCTCAGCGAACAAGGTTCAACGAGTCTACGTCGATACACCTACTTCTAGCGGCAGTCCGAACGACTGCCAGCCCGTCCTCTCCCGTCCCTCGGATCCGCTAGCGAACGAAGGCCAGTTGCGGCTGATGCCAGCGGCGTCCACGTCGGTTTTTGATGGCAACCGCCTGGAAAACAGAAAATCGCGTCAAAGATTACCGATGTTTTTCCAAAACTCGACTTCGAGACGAAATGGTTTTGTCAATCGGTTGTTGTCGCCGTTTTGGTTCGCCTGCCGTGGTCCTGTTTGGCTTTGCCGCCACTTTTGGGACGCGATCTTAGCCATAGACGAATGGCTTGAATCTTTCCTGCGTTGCTTTTTTTTGCTTGACCCGAGCAAAAAGCCTACCCGTCGTTAGTTAGTCAATCCCTTCCGATAACGCTGCGATACACGTAATCCTCATCATTCGGTATAACCATTGGAGAAATTGTGCATACCCAGATCAACCTGAAATCCTTGACCAGCATTATCGACGGAGTGACTGCGGACCCAGCTAGCGTTTTGGGCCCACATTCCATTCATGTTGACGGCAAAAATGCCGTTGCCGTGCGAGGTTATTTTCCAGGATTTGATCAAGCGTGGCTGCTTGACGAACGCAATTCGGCGGCTCGACCGATGCGTCGTATCCATCCATCCGGGTTGTACGAAGGCCTCATGCCCCAGCCTGATTCCACTCCTCCACGATACCGATTTCGACTTTCGAATTCGAGCGGAAAGACTATTGAAATGCAAGATCCATACGCTGTACCGAGCATGATCAGCGACTTTGACCGGCATTTGTTCAACGCCGGACAGCATTGGAAAATCTATGAAAAACTCGGCTCCCATGTCCGCGAGGTGGATGGCCATTCCGGCGTGAATTTTGCCGTTTGGGCTCCGAATGCTCAAAGCGTTCAGCTTATCGGCGATTTCAATCATTGGGACGGTCGTTCGCATTGCATGCAAAAACAGATTCCCTCGGGTATTTGGGAATTGTTTGTTCCTCAAATCGGAGTTGGACAAAAGTACAAATTCCGAGTCCGCATGCAAGACGGACAGGTTGTCGATAAAACGGATCCGTACGGCTTCTTTGCAGAATTGCCCCCAAGAACCGCTTCCGTCGTTACCTCGCTCGACCATTATCAATGGAATGACTCACAATGGCTTGAGCGACGCAAAAACGAGAACCAACTCGAAAAGCCGATGTCGGTCTACGAAGTCCACTTGGGCTCATGGCGCAAGTGCGAAAAAGGAGTTCATGGATGGATGAACTATCGCGAAATCGCGCATCAGCTCGTTCAGTATTGCAAGGAGATGGGCTTCACCCACTTGGAATTGATGCCGGTTTCAGAACACCCATTTACAGGCTCGTGGGGATATCAAACCGTCGGCTATTTCTCGGCAACGAGCCGCTACGGTACTCCCGAGGACTTCATGTACTTCGTTGATCATTGCCACCAAAATGGCCTCGGCGTGATCATCGATTGGGTACCGGCCCACTTCCCCAAGGATGCGCACGGACTGCGTCAATTTGATGGCTCGGCATTGTACGAACACGCCGATCCACGCCAAGGCGAACATCCAGACTGGGGAACCATGATCTTCAATTTCGGACGTAATGAAGTCCGAAACTTCTTGGTCGCCAACGCATTGTTCTGGCTCGACAAATACCACATCGACGGGTTGCGAGTCGACGCCGTGGCTTCCATGCTCTATTTGGACTACTCCAGGAAGCAAGGGGAATGG
>JBBRJI010000576.1:0-4303 GCA_038219625.1 Pirellulales bacterium
AGGGAGGGTGAAGTCACTCTCCCTCAGGCAGAGTCGGCCTGAAAGGCCGGAGAGGGGAACATACCCAGCGAAGGGCCTCGCTCGTCCACTGCACACGCTAGAACCACAAGGATACGTCGAGGCGTCTCAGCAGCACGTCGAACAAGAACAAACACAAGGCACCCATCAAGAGTGCAGGCCACAACGGGATCACGTTTTGTGCCACTCGGTCGTTCCTCGCAAAGAGCTCCTTGGCCGTAGGGCAATACTTGCCTCCCGATACCTCTGCGACCTTTTTCATCAAGTTTTCATCGGCAGGCCCCAACCGCATCTCATCCGGGTAACCAACCACGATGCTTCGAGTTTGCCTAAATGTCGGGACGCTGTTGACGCTTTGCGATAGCTCCAAATGATATGCCCCCGTCACGTCCGTAGGTATGTCCGCTTGATAGCGCCCCGGAGCAACTTGCTCCAATTCAATCTGGGTGCGTTCCAAATGAGGCGCGATAACGGTCATTTTTGTGGTCGCTTGATTGATGAATTTTCCCGATGGATCCACCGAATCCACGATGACGCGAGAGAGATTGCCTTGACGTTGAACTTCAACGAAGACCCCTTTGGACTCGCTCTTGCGCATGCAATGCCGAATGACCTGCGCCCAGAATGGTCCGAAGTTGGGCCATGTTAGCCATTCCGCCGCCCACTGGCTCTTGGCGTCCGACGTGAAGGCCGCCGTCATTCCAAGCCCATATCGCCACCATACCAAAACCGGATCGCCAGACTCGCTCGCTAAGATAAACTCGCTCGTAGGCTTTGGCTTGGTAATCACATAGCCCAGCAAAAATGGTGCGGTTTCAAGATCGATACCTGCTAGTACTTGTGTCGGACGAACCAAAATCGGGACAAATGGTAACTCGTTGATAGCCGACTTCGACGCTTCAACGGTTTCCTTCGCAAAGATTTGCGGAATACTATTCGGCTCTTCGCAAAGATAAAATCGTCCGCTGCCCGTTTCCGCCAAGCGTTGCAAAAGCTCTTGGTCCGCGCCATTGCCAACCGCAACGCTGCTCAATGTAATTCGGGCGGCTACCATGTCCCCCGCGATACCGTCGAAATCGCCTGGTTCGCTGTGGCCGTCGGTTAACAAAATGACGTGCTTGAGTTTGGCACTTGCTCCGACGAGAGCTTCGTACGCATCCGATAAGCCTGGGTAGATACTCGTCCCGCCGCTGGCTTCGATCGTGCTAATGCGATCGATGATGTAGCCTTTGTCGGCAGCCGAATGGAGATCGCTAACCCAGTAGCTTTGTCCATCAAAAGCGATGACACCGAGCTGGTCCTTTGGGCCAAGCAATTCGGCAGCCCCTTTTGCCGCGTCTTTGGCCATCTCCATCTTTTCACCACCCATTGACCCCGACTTGTCGATCACCAAAACCATGGCCAAGCTTGGCTTTTCCTTCTCTTTATCGAAATTACTCCGAACCGGCAGGATCTCCTCGAGCGTCGTCTTGTAGTAGCCACCCAAACCAAACGATTGGTCCCCCCCGATCATCACCAGGCCGCCCCCGAGGTCTTCGACGTAGGTTCGCATAATCTCCATTTGCTGCAATGTCATTGAGGTCGCAGGAATATTGGAAAGTACGACGCAATCAAATTTCTGGAGCTCGCTCAGCGTTCGTGGCAAGCCCTCGGACGGTCTCACTTGCACAATCAAATCCTGTTCCTCCAGTGCCCACCGCAATTGGCTCGTCTCCTGTACGTTCGAGTCGACGATCAAGACGCTCGGTTTACCTGCCGCAAACACAACGGCCGAGGCTGCATTGTTGTCCAGCAACGTATCCTTGAATCCTCGAACACGAATCACGTAGTCGGTTTGGCTTTCCTGTTCAATCGATTGCCGAAATCGGAATCGATTCTCACCCTCTCGAATTTGGATCGGCTTTTCCGAGTTGCTTACGAGGATGTCCCCGCGAAAAACCTCGATAATACCTTCGTCCGCATGATTCGAGGAAATGATCGCCTCAACGTAAAACGGTTCGCCTTGTCGGACTTCAGCGGGTGCGACTGCGTCGGCCACTTGCACTTCTGGCTCACTTCGAACCGGCAGCGGAATCACGCTGACGGGGATTTTGCTGGAAGCCGCTGCCTGGACTGCGTCCCCTTGCGTTTGACGGCCATCGGTAAGCATAACGATCTGTGGAACAAAACCTGGCGGTGCCGCGGCAGCGGCAGTCTGGATCGCCATCGCGAGATCTGATCCGTTTTGCTCTTTCGCCTCCGGCGCAACCAACTGTTCATAACTGGAAACAATAGAGGAAGGGGTCAATGCCATGTGCATGTAAGCGATTTGGCTATCACCTCGATGCCTTTCGATTTCCGATACGAATTCATCAATTTGGAACTGGGCTTTGGTATCAATACTCAAAGAACGATCGATCGCTATGGTTATGTATTGCCGGGCTGTCGGCGAGAGAAGCGATAGACCTGCAATCGCCAAAATCAGCAGCATTAAGATCACGGATCGGAACAACAGCGAGATCCTGCGCTGCCATTTTGGGAAGTCACTGAGGGATCGAAAGTAAAACCAGGCGATGGGCACAAGCAACAGCAAGAACCACAGCATCCAAGGCTGCGTGATCTCAAGCGACCAGCGACTTGTCAGTTCGGTTGTATTCATTAACCAACCACCCTTCGTTGGTAGAGCCACCATTCCGTCGTTAAGAGCATTAACCCAAGCAATGCCAGGTAGAACCAAATCGCTCGACCGCCCAACGAAACGACCGAAAGCGAATCGGCCGTTAGCAACTCACCTCTCGGCTTCAAATCGCTCTCGCTACGGTTGGTTAGATTGGACGCAAAAGTCCACCGGTAGTCGACGTTGCCTTTATTGAGCTCGACCTTGGCAATTCCAGTTGCATCTCTAGATTCGCTGATTGGAGCTACGGTCCAAAGCCCACATTCTAGAATGGGTCCGATCAGAACTTGCTCCCCTTGCGCGCTTAACGATGATTTTTTTCCGGACGGGCTACTGACTTGTAAATCACGTCTCGACAGTTCCGTTGTTGTCGACTCGACCGCAATGGCGGAATCGATTGTGGCCTCTGCCTGCTCAGCATCGGGTGCGGCAGTTGCCTCTGCTTGCTCTTGTGATGGAATCGAGAACGTCGCTAACGTTCCAGTGGGCACAATCGGTCGCAATTGACCTTCATTGCCTTGAAACCATTCGATGGCGTTCTTGATTAGAACCGGGAACGCGATTCGCAACGGCAAATCACTCTGTTCGAGATTGCAAGTTAGTATCCAAAGATCGCCACCAGGCCGTTTCATTCGAGCCAAGAGTGGCGAATCGAGCGGGTCACGGATCAACGATTCGACCGGGCGAGAAAAAGTCAGTTGCTTGGCGCCAGGAAATAGCACATTGTCCAGTCGAATGTGCTGAGTCAGAGGTGAATCCTTTTCGACGCGCGCGACCAGCGGTTGCTCGAGGTTCTCACCGACTGTCCAAAGATCCGTGTTGTTTTGGGGATCCACGATGAGTACTCGGCCACGTGGCAATACCTCTGGCATTTTGCGATCGATCACGAGCAAGCCGCCCATGGGGGCCGAAATCGGCGCCGTTTCGGAAAGGCTCAACTCCACCAAAGGCATCGATTCTAGAACGCTTTTGAGAAATAGGCTGCCGGAGGTTACCAAAGTAATGGGCAACGGAGCTCGCTGCGGCAAAATGGTGATCGCCGAGTTATCTGTCCCCAGGGCATCCTTGGAATCCAATTTGGCCACCAAGCGTCCGCCGGTTGCAGAGGTATGATCCAGTATCCTTGTTTGACTCTCGCCAGGCTTGAGGGAAATAGGGACAACGTCTACCAAGCTGTCTTCAAGACTAAGTTCCAGCTTTGTTTTGATCTCTTCCACGCCGCTGTTAGTGACCTCGATGAGGACTTGATAACCTACCGAATCCATCACGCTACGTCGAACTTGATACCGAGTAATCGCTGTGTTCTCTTGAGCGGTTCCCACGCCGTAAATTTTCACGAGTGGGTTATTGCGAATCGTTTCAAAATCCTCAATGCATCCATCGGTAAGGATGATAATCTCGGACTTCTCTGGCCTGTCTTTGAGAAGCCGTTCGGCCGTAGCGATGGCAGGCAGTAATGCCGAGGGCGCATCCGTTTGTTGACAGTCCGCAATCCCCTCGATAAGCAATCTCGCATGGTTGGTCAGACCAACCTGCACCACCGATTGACCGCCGGCAGAAACGAGGGACATTTCGTCCCCCGGCCTTAAAGAGCGCGCTAGTCCCTTGGCAATTTCTTTCGCGGACTGC
>JBBRJI010000577.1:0-4300 GCA_038219625.1 Pirellulales bacterium
ATTGATAACTGCATTACACTCCGCGAACCAACGCAAATTACCAATTACGCTGTTTGCCGCTGGGTTGCCGCAGTTGCTCGGACTGTTAGGAAGAGCCAAGTCCTATGCCGAGCGGCTTTTTGATTTTCAATTGATTGGAGCCTTAGCCCCCGAGTATGCTCGCGAAGCAATTGTCGAGCCCGCACGACGGTTGAAAGTAGAGTACCAACCCGAAGCCATTGACCAAATTGTGCAAGTGACTGAGTGCTATCCCTACTTCCTGCAAGCATGGGGTCAGCACTGTTGGCAAGTGGCCCAACAATCACCTATTACTCTTGCAGATGCCCAACAAGCGACCGAGATTGCCATTGCTCAGCTCGATAGCAGCTTTTTTCGTGTGCGTTTCGATCGATTGACTCCTTCCGAAAAGAGATACATGCGGGCGATGGCCGAGTTGGGGTCTGGGCCGCACCGCTCTGGCGATGTTGCGGAAATACTTCATCGACCCGTAAACAGCATTGCTCCTACCCGCAGTTCATTGATTCGCAAAGGGATGGCCTACAGTCCCGCTCATGGAGACATTGCATTTACCGTTCCACTTTTTGACGGATTCATGCAGCGCATCATGCGATTGGAAACGTAGGATGAACTCCACAACGGCGTCGGCAGAGTGCCATTTTGTCCGTCTCGCGTGGTTTCTAAAGAGCCGCTACAATCTATTAAATCACACCATTTCACTGATCCTATTGAAGTTATGCTGACCGAACCGATTGTCAACATCGCCGCCTACAAGTTCTTTCGATGGGACGATCTGGAACCACGCCGCGATGAACTCAAAAGTCTTTGCAAACAATTGGCCCTGCGAGGTACCATCCTGATCAGCGGCGAAGGGATCAATCTGTTCTTGGCCGGGGCCCGCGAATCGATCGATTTTTTTTTGACTCGCATTCGAAGCATTCCCGAATTGGTCGACTTCCCAGTCAAGGAAAGCCTCACCGATTACCAGCCCTTCAACCGCATGCTGGTCCGAATCAAACGTGAAATCATTCCCGTTGGTGCCGAAGGCGTTCAGCCCATGCCTGATGCCTCGCCCAAGATTTCTCCGGAAGTGCTTAAGCAGTGGCTCGATGAAAAGAGACCGATCGCCTTGCTGGATACTCGCAACGACTACGAAGTCGAACTGGGGACTTTCGAAAACGCCATCGATCTCAACATCAAGAACTTCCGCGAGTTCCCCAAGGCTACCGCAACGATTCCCGACGAAGTCAAAAAGCAACCGGTCGTGATGTTTTGTACCGGCGGCATCCGTTGCGAAAAAATCGGACCCTACATGAAGGGACTTGGCTTTGCGGAAATTTATCAACTCGACGGCGGCATCTTAAAATACTTTGAGAAGTGCCAACACTCGCATTATAACGGCGACTGTTTCGTCTTTGATCAACGCGTCGCGGTCGACCCATCGCTTGAGGCATCGGACACCAGTGAATGCTTCGCTTGCAAACGTCCCCTCACTCCCGCCGATTTGGAATCGGAGTTTTACGTGATTGGCGAGTCCTGCCCACGCTGCTACAAGTCCGTCGAAGACAAGCGAAGGAATGCGTTTGCAAAACGTCAGGCGTCGATTCTTGCGATTGCGACGGAGCAACGGGGATCAACACCGTATGACAACAAACGTTGGATTTCCATTCCGCAACGCTGTGCGGGGATGACGTTGCTGGATGCGCTTTACGAGTTCTATCCGGGTTATAGTCATGTCCAATGGCAATCTGCTATCGATAACGGTGAGATCTTGTTGCCCGCCGCATCCAGACGCCAATTTGACACGCGTCCTGTAATCGCCGGTCAAATCGTTCAAGGTGGGCAGCGATTTTTGCAGACCATTAAAGACTACACCGAGCCGACCATCAATCCCAACATCGGATTGCTCCACGAAGATCAAGCGATCGTAGTGATCAACAAATGTGCTCCGTTGGCCGTCCATCCTTGCGGCCGTTTCAATCGCAACACACTCGAGGGGATCCTTGAGGTGGCATACCATCCTGAAAAACTCAGGCCAGCTCACCGACTTGATGCCAACACGACCGGGCTGGTTGTCCTGGCGCGAAAACATACCTACTCGCAGTTTCTTCAATCCCAATTCACCGACGGAACGGTAAAGAAAACATACCAAGCCACCGTCGTTGGTCATCCAGAGTGGGACGCAATGGATTGCCACCTTGCGATAAGCAAAGAGCCACTGCATGGCGGCAGTCGACGGATCGATCAGGCTGGGCAACCTGCACAAACTCGCTTTCGAGTGCTGCAACGACGGTCCGATGGCAAGTCACTGATCGAGGCGGTACCGGTGACGGGGCGAACCCATCAAATACGATTGCACTTAGCAGCCCTCGGCTTTCCGATTCAAAACGACCCGCTTTACTTGCTTGGGGGGGCTGCACGCGAGCAGCCGGTTGCAGAACTTCAATCCAGTGCGATGGGATTGCATGCATGGCGTTTGGAGTTCATCCATCCCATCACGCGCATGTCCGTAAGCTTTGAAGCACCTCAATAACTGTCCGATTTGACCGTAGCGGAAGTCGCCAAGACTTTCGGAATGGGAACCCTCGGCGTCCGTCGAGTTTTACTCGCCGGAGCCACAACTGGCAGCTACCAATCGTAGGATTCGTTCTCTCGTTGATTCATGATTACTCACATTTTTAGGGGACCAATTGATGCTTGCCTTTTGCGAACGTCTTATGGCAATCGTTGCAATGAGTTAACATCGCTTCGTATGCCTTTCGGGTCTCGGCAAAGTTTTTTTGTTTGGCCGCTTTGAAAGCCATCTCACCAGAGAGCTTCGATGCAAGGCTGTACTCATCCCACTTGGCTTGTTCTGCTTCCTGCTTTCGCAAAACCAAAAAGTTGCTTCCTTCGGCCAAAATGAGCACATCGGAACGAATGGCTTTCCATCCGTTATTGTCCTTCGGCTCGCTCGCAATGGCTTCTTTCAGTCGTCGATAGGGGGCTTGAAACATCCCTTCCATCAAGTCGTGCATATTGGTGTCCACCGGCACTATCTCAGCCGGCAGATTGTTCGCCGGAATGGCGACTGCCCGCGGCTGAAGATAACTTCCTAAACCGATGGACCCAATGAAAATCAATAGAATACAAAACCGAATAGAATAATTCACATTTCGCTCCAAACCCTTGCGAGAATCGACCTGCAACCACTTGGCAAAGAGCCAATTGGAAAACCGATTGTTGAGTGAACGGACCGAAATTGCAAGCAACAAACCAATCCTAATTTCTGCAAATCGATCTCATCCTAGGCTATTTTCCTGGAATGCGGTAAGATTTGGAGTGCGGGGATTCATCCCAGCTTTAAGATGCCGCGGCTGCTCTGGAATTCATCGTTATCTCATGTGTGGTAGATTCACCCTCAAAACACCGGTAGCCGATTGGCTCGCCGACCTCTTCCCGAATTGGAACCTCGATCCAGTATCCGCATCGGAATCCCTCCCTGCTTCGGTAACACAACCGCGTTTCAACATCGCACCGAGTCAGCAGATTCTCGTCGTGCGAACCGGGGACAATAGCGAGCCGATCCTCGACAGCATGCGCTGGGGATTGGTGCCGAATTGGGCTGATTCTCTGTCAATCGGCTACAACATGATCAATGCGAGGTCGGAATCGATTGCAGACAAACCAAGTTTCCGTCCTTCGCTGATCAACCAGCGGTGTGTGGTCATGGCCGACGGATACTATGAATGGAAAAAACTCTCCCCGAAAATCAAAGAGCCCTATTGGATTCATATGGCAGGCGAACGCGTCTTTGCGATGGCTGGCCTCTGGGCTGAAAATCTCAAGCTCAAAGACCCTCAGTCAAAGAACCAATCGATATCGTCTGCAACCATCATCACGACCGAATCGAGTGCGGATGTGGTGAGCGTCCATGACCGCATGCCGGCCCTAATGTTCAACGAAGCTCAAATCTCGGCTTGGCTCGACCCGAGCCTTAACAAGCCAGACAACATCGATCGCTTGCTTGAGCAGTTGCAGCCTTGTTCGACGGGCGTTCTGCAATTGCGTCGGGTCTCGACGCGTGTCAACAGCCCTGCGAACGAGGATGCAAACGTTCTCAATCCGGTCGATTGAAGCTTTGGCTGTAATTGCGTCGAAAAAGCCGATAACCGCCATTTTTCAGGATGTCGATGGCTTCAAATCGTGCGTCCTTTTCCAATGCTTCCCCTGCCGAACGGTATCTTGCAATCTCTTTTGATGCGTCTTCTTGAGTCGCGATAATATCGATTTTTCCGGAAACAACTTTATCCCAAACATGGTT
>JBBRJI010000578.1:0-4297 GCA_038219625.1 Pirellulales bacterium
AACCAAAGGCTGGTCGAGTTGCCATCGATTCTCCAATGGCGAGAAATTGCCGTTAGTCGGCTTGGAAATCATCGGTTGGATGTGGATATCGAGAATACACTTGTCAGCCTAGCCGACTTATGTGTGTTGCTACAAAAGCGAGAAGAGTGTGTTCTAAGTGAGGTAGTTCGTTGCCATCGCTTACTGGAATCTTCGGTCAAACTTGTGCAAAGCCACTGGGTAGATGAGACCAACGAATTGCTCGCAGGTAGTTCAACGCAAACCGTTTCATCCAACTGGATTGTTGACTCATTGTTGGCCACCTCGCTCGTTCGAAGCCCGCTTCGAAGTCGCCTAATCGCGCTTCCGATTGCGACAACGACACCAGTGGAATCCGTTATTGATGTCGATTCAAGGCTTCCGAGCCTTTCGGCTAGCTTAGCGGACGGCACGGTTCGTCGCGAACAGATTCGATTCGAGATCATGGCTGCACGAATTGCAGGGATGACTTTGGATTCGGCTCTCCAACAGAATGAGCTAGACATGAACAATCAACTGGAAGTTGACACCACAGCTAGCCAAACTGCCGTCGCAATCGATCGCTTCTACCGCGATCTGGCGGATCGAATCCGCGTTTCGGTCGAGGAAATCGATGGTTCGTCAACAAACGATACCGTGTCTTCCCAATTGACTCGGCTACGCCTTGCTGACCAGTCGCTTCGTTTGCTTTCGCCGATGGACTCTCACGATTTCAACGGCAAGCTTTTGGAAGACAAACTTTGGCGAATCGAATTCTTTCATTGCGTCCGTAGCAAGCAGAGAATTACCCAGAAGTGTTTTCAAGATGCATTGCCGCAAGAGGTTTCGTTTCTCCGCAACGCGATGGAACGCTTGTCGCTGGCGGCGAATGCCTTGAATGACGCACAGCAAGTCTTTCCGCAGCAAGGTTCTCGACTCAATATTCGCGGTACATCGTCCGTTTCGCTGACGGCGGAACCGCAATCCACCGGAGAAATCGTTTTCAAAAACGTCGGAAAAGCGATCAACAAGGCCTGGGTACTTGTCGATTTTGATCCTGACATTTTGGAGTTACAAGGTCCATCGGGCGTCCAATTCTATCCAGTTCGGTCTATCCCGCACACGATTGAGGATGCACGTCGCAAGGCAGAACAGAAGTTGATCGGCGAGATCGCTGCGGGAGCAACGTCTCGGGACGGAACCAGCAACGTTGTAGAAGCGCGAAAACGACTGAGTTCATTGCAGTCGGCGATGATTTATCCTATGGATCCGTTGGCGGCAATGATCGCCCCAACGATGGGTCTGGCCGCAGGCCAAGAATTTACGCTCCCATTCAAGGTAAGCCGCATTGGACTTGGCCCTTCACAGACCAAGTTAGTTTGGAAGCTTGTAGGAGACGACGAGTATGTTCGACACGAGGTAATGATCCAGTTGCCGGAGTCCGAAAAGCTCCAGTTGTTGGCCGAAGGTGCACCCAACAGTTGGGCACCCACCCACGAAGGAATTGTTCTCTATCCCTGGCCAAATCGCCCATCTGACTTTCGTTTCGGTTTGCGAAATGACAGCGGAAAGTCTCGCATTCTTTCTGTTGAGTTGGTAGCCTTGATGGAACGAAAAGACATCACCCTTCCAGACGGATTTTTGACTTCCCTAGCTTCCCAAGAGATCGCGAATTTTCTTGGAGAGACCAAGTTGATCGCCACGATACCCGAGTTGACGTTGGTGGCCAGATCCGACACGTCCTGGCTGCCGTTCCAACCTTGGATGGATCGAATGGACGCGGCGGCCAACCCTCCGCCAAAGGACTTACCCGTCAAACCCATTGCGACCGAACACGGTACCGTCGTAGTGTTCACCGACAAGACAACCAACCAGAAGTTTTGGCGTCGAATCGATACCCGCGTTCGTCATCCTCGCAGTTATGTCGAGCCCACAGTCAGCTTTGATGCCAACTCCGAACGAGTCGATATTCGGCTCAAATCGACTCAATCCGAGTCCATACCACCTAATGGCGTTGCTGTAATAGGACGCATCGTGGAACCACTTCCTCGTGGAACGGAGATGAGGCTCGAAGGAACGATTTTGGAACGCGAGACTGCTTTGCTCTATTGCCAAGTTCCATCTGTGGGGCCCCGAGAGTTAACTTTTGAATTGGATATCGATGGTTTTCCTCGCGCATTCGTTATTAAAGTTCCTTGTTGGCGTACCAGAACGGATATTCCCGTCGCGTCGGATTTTCAGAGGATTGAGATCGTTGACCCGATTGCGGGACTGAGCATCGGCCCGAAAGACCTTTCTCAGAAAGTTCATTTGAAAATCGACGCGATTCCCGGTTCGTTTGAAACGAAACGTGATTTCGTCGAAGTAGGTTGGGATCTGGATCGAGATCGCGAATTTGCAAATGAAACGACTTTGAAGTTTGCGGCGGACCGCCAAGTTGACTTAGTGATCAATACTATTGTCAACGGAAATTTATCGATGACAGCCAAAGTGAGTGACATCGTTGTGGAGCTAGCACCACCCACACTTAAGAATGAACGAGTCAATTTATTGGCCAAATTGTCCTCGGGCGGCGAAATCGTTTGGAGCAATCCGATCGAGATGATTGTCGACTCCGACGCACCTACGATCACTGGAGTCGAGATAATGCCAGGCACTACGTTCGCGCAGGGCGTCGACTTGGAAATACGTATTGGGGTCGATGACGCCAAACTAAGTGGAATTGGAAAAGTCGAGGTCTTGATGGATTCAAAGGGGATCGGCAAATTTACGGAAGCCGCAGGCGTACCCAAAGGCTGCGACCGGCAATCGGATGGAGCATGGACCATCACACTTCCAACCAAAGACCAATTGCCTGGCAGATCCACTTTGATGGTCCGCGCAACCGATCGAGTAGGTAATCAAAGCGAAATCTCGAAAACCATTCTCTCGATCCTTTCCGAACAAGAGTGGCAAGACCGACTCAAGCTCGCGGTTCAAGAACTGACGGGGTCCGTTGCTTATTCGGACAACCCACTGACCAATGCAAAAGTGACACTTGTAGACGAAAAGGGGGCCATCGTCCTGCGAACCACCACCGACGATCGCGGAATGTTTCGATTACCAAATGTTCAAGTCGGAAAGTACAATATCGTTGCCATTGGGGTTTTGAAAAATCGGCCACGCAAGGCCGAGCAAAGGGTTGAGATTGCTGCCCCACCAGCTCCTCCACCTCGATTACGCTTGATAGCCAAGTAGTCCTCGCATTCGTGATTGTCGCAAGGCGTGCCTCTGGCTTCACGCCAGGGGTTTTGATCACCCGTTCTAGTGGGATGGTAAATATCCCCCAAGTTGGACTCGGTGGCATTCGCTAGGGAAACGAGCGTTTTCCATGCAACAACCAGCCGAGTGGCGTGTATCGCACGAATACCAAATAGGTTGCCATGCAGGGAAACACCGTGCCTACTAAAACAATACTGAACTTTATCCACCACGGCCAATCCATCGGTACCAGTAGTGTCTGTAGAAAGATCACTATCGGAAGATGAAGCAGATACATCCAGTAGGAAGAGTCGGCGACAAAACTGAGAAAGGGATTTTTGTCCGCCAAATAGCGTTGCCCAAGGAGCAATGACGTGATCGTTAGCAACACCGACGAATACGCTGTTAAACATGCTTCAACAAAGCGTATCCAAAAAGCCTGTGTCGACGTCTCAGCCACGATAGTACTCAAGTCGAGCACGGGCATCAGCATGTAGTACGGCACAAACATCAGCAGGCATGACGCAACAACCTGCCAGACATACGGACGCCAAAAATCAAGGGATTGCTCTCGCCCAAACAATTGCCAGCCAGCCACGTAAAACAGACCGTAGAAGGCGAAGGGCCACCACTGTGGAATGAAGGACTCCGGTGCAGGCATCGGAGCCCCCGCGGCCAAAGCCCCCGGCACCAAAATCAACGGACAAAGAAACAGCCATTTTGAATCCCGAAACGATTGATCGAGTTTCATCCACTTCACGTTGTGCAATAGTGCCCCGATCGCGGAAAAGGCCATCAGATAATAGAGAAACCAAAGGTGCATCGTAGTCAGCGGTTCCCTTTTTTGGGCTCCAGAACTGTCCGTGACTGCCGACGCGATGAATCCCATCAAGCCCCGCGGCTCAACGAGATACGACAAAGAGAAAACGATGACAACCGTCATGGCTGCCAAGAGAATGGGATAGAACAAGACAAAGGGAACCACAATGCGCAAGCATCGATTCCACAAAAAGTGCCTCAGTCCCTTTCGCTCAATGACCAACTTCGCAAAATAACCGGA
>JBBRJI010000579.1:0-4297 GCA_038219625.1 Pirellulales bacterium
ATTGCTTATGGGACCAAAAGCGATTTTGGTGCAACCATTTGTTCGCTTCAAGAATTCGGCGGATGATTGGTAGTCGATTCGAGCAATTGTCGGCCACATCAGCGTCTACAGACGGTCCAAATGCGTTCGAAGCACAAAAACCTTCTTCACCTAACATTACAGGAACTACTTGATCATACATTTTTGAGGACGCTTCATTCGCGTGCTCGCAGATCTTTCGAACAACCCGTTGCACGCCCGTTTGAAACCCAAACTGCGTCGTATGGGTGTGATCAATCATCAATCTACCGCTGCTACGCCTTTTTGGCATATCCAAAAACATCTGCTTTGTTCCCATCATCTAAACAGTGGTTGCCGAAGGAGAGACTGGGATTGCCCAAGCCGAAAATCCATATTGTTTATTAAGTCGCTTTCTCCAAAACTTAACCCTAAGACTTGTAAGAGCTTTTCTGCGTATCGATCAAAGCTATGCTCCTCCAGATACAATTGTCGGCTTCGCGGCAGCCTGTTCAGATAGTTGCGCTCCCGAATTGCTCCTGCCAATACCGCAGCGATCTCTTCAGGTCTAAGTTGGTCCCTTACTCTTAAAACGAACGAAGGTGAATCGAGCGCTTCGGCTAAATCATCATTGGCCACAGTCGTTAATCCTGAGGCAATGCAATCTAGCATCGCTCCAGAAAGTCCACCAAAAAAATGGTTACGGAGCTGTATAGCGGTGTCTGCGGCCAATACGTAATCTTGGTAAGTCCGTTCATCAACCCAATCTGCAGTAAAATGGATTTGCGTTTCCACGGACTCTGCCTTGGCGAATTCCACGAGCGGTTGCCGCATGGCCCCCGAGGAACCGACAAAGTAAAAGTGCGCTTCAATTCCCTGTTGCTTCAGCAGCTTTATAGATTCTATGCAGGATTCTGGACCCTTCGAAGGCGATACGATACCAAGGCTGATAATGACGAACTGATTCAAAGGAATCTGAAGTCTTTGACGAGCCTCCGTTCGGCCTTCTATAGATAATTTGTTTTCGTCAAACTCGCGATAGCAACTAAATGGCAAGTATGCAGGTTCCACACCATGCTCTTTGAAGCACTGCTGTTGAATTCCACGAGAATGCACGATGAGCGGTTTGGAGCAATCGACTAGTTCTCCAAAAAACATACTTGGGAGGTTACCTGGGTTCTGAACCCAAAACTCGACCTCAGAAACGGTCGGCCGCTTCTTCAGATACTTTTTCGCTAAACTAATTAAGTAGTCGGCTCCTTTCCACCAAACATACAACTCGGCTAGACGATTGTCGTGGATTAAACATGGACCACCGAACCGTCGCTGTTGTTCGATGATCTTCGTGTGAAAATGAGAATTGCCAACGATCGCTAAGACGCTGTCGTAGGCTCCTGATGTGTAAGGAATTTCGGAAATCGGAAAGAAGTTCTTTACTTCAGGTGTCGCCATGGGATTGGAAGCGTCAGTGAAAACATCCACATCCACTAACTTCCCGAGACTCTGAACGGTCCGACGCGTGTAGTCGGCCACTCCCGAAGAGTCTGGCGGGAACGGAGAGACGATGGCCAGCCTAGGTCGTCTAGCTGTTTTTCGCCCCCTTAAGACGGACGCATTTCGCACGCTTGATTTTAGTTTTCGAATTCCACGACAAATGGGAACCCAGAACGCTTCCGTTACTTTGCGCGCCGTGAACCTCTTCGATATGTCGATCTGTGAATCCAACATGGATTGCCGCAGCGCAGGGGACTTTACGACATTATGAATCAAAATCGATAGCCTTTCGATATCGGATCCTGGGAATACGTGGTTGTCATCCTGAATGAGTTCGCGATGCGCAGCGTTATCGGAAACGAGTATTGGGCATCCGCATGCGATTGCTTCGATGACGGGCAGTGAAAAGCCTTCAATTTCTGAGCATGAAACACTTACTTTTGCAAAACGGTAGAGTGTTTGCAGTTCGTCATCCGGGATGGCACTCCAAAACTGAAGTCTACTCGGATTCCCATTAGAAAGTAAATGCAGGGTCTCAAGGGCGGAAATCTGCTCGCTTCCATAATTCCCCACGATGATTAGGTGCAGATTAGGCATTTTTTTGCGAAGTCGCCCATGAGCTTGGATCAGCACCTCAACGTTTTTTCTGGGATCACCACCTGCAACACAAAGGACATATTCTTTCGGTAGTTTGATGCTTGCTGGCGGGTTAGCAAACTGGTAGCCGTCTTCCATCTGTTGTTCGAAGGGCCGCCGTAATGCCACACCTGTAACGTCGATGCTGCTGCGAGGAATCGGTAATAACTCCTGAAGTCTGCGGCTCGAGTATTCGCTTATCGGGAAGTAATGATTGTAGCCTTGGAGCCATCCAAGTTGTGCTGCATAACTGTCTTGTGCCATCGTCGTTGCGAGATATCGTTGCGGCATATCGAGAGGAATGAAGTCGTAAACGATGGTAGCTTTGAATGTTTTTTCGTTTCTCAACAGGCGTGCAGCCAACGAGGGATCATGCGTCAATGGCGACATTTCAACGAAAGCAGAAATGCTGTTCGCGAAATTAGGAGCAAAAACCGAACTCGTTTCGTCAACTAGACTCCTGAAGCACTCATCGAGCGAAGGAAGGAGAGGGTCAACGAGTCCAATCAATTTGCAATCGTACGGTAGAAAATTGCGACCAGCTTCCAACAACACGACGGAGTGATAACCCACGCCGCGATGCTTAAAATTATTATCCTGTAGACATCTCAAATCAAAATAGACGTTCATCAAAACTCACTATAATTCTCGATTTAGCATTAAGCAGCCAACCGGTTCTCGTGTTGGAGTGGTGTTTCAAAGTTCTTACCGCTAGTAGATTTGAAAAACTCGGCCAGTGGCATCGCCTCCGCACCGATCAACAGCATGATTGAAGGTACTTTGGTTGCCAGAGCAACAAGGCTTTGGTACCACGCTTCGGGCAAAACCTCATCCCGATCTAAAACAATGATTTTATTTGCTGAACAGCTTTCAAGAAATGTCTCAAAACTCAAAGCGCTAGTTTCCTCAGGCTCCGAAACAAAAACTCGTTCCTCTAGCTTGTGCGATTCAATATTCATACGAAGTGTCGACAACCATTGAGAACGCGATTCGATAGCAAATACTTTCCCGTACGGACCTACAAGATCGGCGATACTTAACGTGTGAAAACCTTGGCCAGCAAAAAGGTGCAATACATGTGCACCGACCGAGCAATGACGTTCAATGGCAATCGTACTATGCTCTTGATATTGATTTAATGCAAGCAGCGGTAATGCCTGGATATCAGCGCTATCAGCAAACATATGCCCAACATGCGGGTGCCGAACGAGAAACCTACCATTCCCGGTGGGAACTGCTTCGAATTGAGGAACTGGACAACTCGCAATAGGACGGTTGGCTTGCAGAAAGGCCAACATTACCTTAATCGACCCTTGCGATAAAGGTTGACTCAGCTTGCATTCAGTGCCGTCCTGGTTAATGGTAGTTTGATATGAAACCAACCCATGCTTTGCAACGGTCTTAATGACGAATCGCTCCCCAGCGACTTTGATCTTTCGCTCCAGTCTTCGAAATGGAGTAAGGATTTTTCGAACCGCGCTCCGCATTTTTGCCTTCAACTTCATTAATTGGTATTCCTGTTTAAGCTGCAATACGGCGACTTGTACTTTGAGTTGCGGATCCGTAGACAATTTCCAATTCTGGAAGCGGAAATATCAGATTGCCGCCAGATGCTAGGTAACCCTGCTCACGCTTGAGAATGTTCTCTCGGAAGTGCCAAGGTAGGACGACCATGTAGTCAGGATTGCCCGCTTTGATATCCGCTTCGGAGGAAATGGGAATGTAATTCGAGGGCGTAAACGCTCCAAATTTTTCTTGATTGACCTCAGCGATTCCACGCATTTGCTTCGTAGTAACGTTGCAGAATTGCAAAACGACGTTTCCTTTCGTTGAAGCGCCGTATCCGCAGACATCTTTGCCAGATGCTTTGAGTTGCCAAAGTAGACTCTTCAGAGCGTCACGATGTTGAAAAACGCGTTCGCGAAATGCATCGTAGATCTCCCAGTTGTTGTATCCGTCCGCCTCTTCGCGATCGAGTAGATCTTGAACCACTTTCTGGTTGGCTTTGTGTGCCGATTCTAACTTTGCTACAGTTACACAAAAACTTCCGCCGTTGATGTCGTTGAGTTCGACATCTAAAATCTTAAAACCGACGCGATCAGCCATCCACTTGATCTGCCTCAGCGCGTAGTAACTGACATGCTCATGACAAACGGTATCGTATGCATTC
>JBBRJI010000580.1:0-4289 GCA_038219625.1 Pirellulales bacterium
GTTATGCCGTACAACCCAACTGCGGAAAACATGGCTAAATACCTGCTTGAGGAGGTTTGCCCAATGCTGTTGCATGGGCTTGGGGGCGTTGCCAAACGAGTCAGGATTTGGGAAACCGACGAATCGTTTGCGGAAGCGTCGATCGATGAGCATGACAAACTGGTTGTTTCCAGTTACGATGCAGCCGAAGCGAACTGACGACTGACGCTAGCAGCGTCCGCCACGTGGCGGACGCTGCTAGCGTCCGATTTGAATCGCGCGTCGGATTTGAATCGCGCACACCTTGGCCATCGAGTGAAACTAACACCTTGAAAATGCTCTTTGCGGTTATTCAGCCTAACAAGCTTCAAGCGGTTCGCGAAGCGCTTAATCTGGCTGGAGTTCAACGCTTGACCGTCTTGGAAGCCCAAGGGTACGGACGCCAAAAAGGGCGATCTGCGAACTACCATGGTATCGAATACCATGTCAACTTACTCCGCAAAGTCACTTTGGAAATTTGCGTCAACGACGATTTCCTGGAACGAGCAATAGATACTATTACTTCGATTGCTCGAACAGGCACCGAAGGCTGTATTGGCGATGGCAAGATATTTGTATTACCTACACTGGAGGCCATCACCATCGATGACGGCCAACGAGGACCGGGAGCCGTATAGTGATTCTCTTATTGTCGAGCGATTTGATGTTCCAATCCCGGATTAGTTCTGCCGCCCGCGCTGCGGGCAAGGAATGCGTTGTCGATCGATCGGTGACGAAGCTAATCGAGCGTGTCGCGGAACCGGATACCGTTTCACTCGTGCTGGTCGACCTAACTCTGCGTACGCTTGATCTAACGCTGGAAATCCCGCTGCTTCACCAAGCGTTTTCCAATTGCAAAATCGTTGCGTATGGTCCACATGTCGACGTCGAAAGCTTGACGCTGGCGGAGGAAGCCGGTGCCGACACTGTTGTTACACGCGGTCAAATGGATCGGGATCTCGCTTCGATCATCCAAGGGACATAAGCCCGATGATTGCAAGCTCTGGGATAGCTGAGCACGCTTCCATCCACATTGCTGTTCGCAACGCTTTTCGCAACGCATCCGATACGTTTCGCAGCCCCGTCTCCTGCATTTTTCTTTTCGTGAGTGGCGACAACCTAGGCGACAGCTCCGATGCGATTCAGTCCGCCTTGGACGAACTGGCACCCAATATTCCTATTTTCGGTTGTTCGGCGGAGAGTGTGGTCGGAAGAGGCCGCGAAATCGAGGGACAAACAGCGGCAAGCATACTACTGATTGGCGAGCTGTCTCGGCCACCCAAAATTTTCACCATGGAATGCATGAGAACTCCAGACGGCCCAACCGTCCTCGGACTTACGGATGAGATCATCGAGCGGGCTCGCCAGTGCAATGGCATGCTGGTTGCCGCTTGCCCACTCACCTTTTCGGTCGATATGCTGATCGAAACTCTTGAACCGGAACGGGGCGCGAATGTCGTTCCCATCCTTGGAGGCTATTGCAGCAGCCAGAATTGGGAAAACATTAGCCTATTGTTCTGCGACAATAAGGTCCTCAATCGCGGGGCTATTGGGATGGTTCTGCCCCCCGAACTGCATTGGCAGACAATCGTAAGCCAAGGCTGCCGGCCGATTGGCGATCCGATGATCATCACCTCTTTGGATGGAAACACCATTTTGGGGCTGGGAGGTAAACCAGCCTTGTCTATGCTCCGAGACATGTTTCAAAAACTGCCAAGTCACGAACGGGACATGGCGATCGATGCGCTCTTGATCGGCAGGGCCATTACCGAGTACAGCGACACTTTCTCGCATGGAGATTTTTTGATTCGCAACGTTCAAGGGGTCGATACGGACGTGGACGGAATCCAAGTCACCGATCGCTTTCAAGTGGGGCAAACGATTCGATTCCATGTCAGGGATGCACAAGGAGCGGATGCCGACTTGATGAATCTATTGAGTCGAGTCAGCAAAGGGGGAATCGACAACAAAGCGGGGCTTCTATTCAGTTGCAACGGTCGCGGCCATCGAATGTTTTCGCAGCCCAATCATGACGCGCTGGCCATCGATAGGTATTTCCCGGGCCTTCCGCTCGCGGGCATTTTTGCCGCAGGCGAATTTGCCCCACTTGCCAATCGCAATTTGACGCACGGCTTCACTGCGGTTGCCGCGTTTCTGAGAGAAACGGTCTAGTCATCCCATTCCTGCAACTTGGAAACCAAACCTTTCATTTGTTCCCTTCGTTTCTCGAACAACGCGAACATCGTCAGTATCAACACACCCATCACTATTCCGCTTACATACCAAACCCAAGTCTGTTCTAAATCGACAGCCGCATGCCAAATCACCGTGAACATGGCCACGCACAGGAACATCGAGCCCAACCATAACATGGCCCGAATTCGCAATGCGATGCCGGAAATAATGCCTGCAATGGATAAACCAGCCAAGACAATCGGCAGCCAGGGCGCCTCAGCAATCCCTTGTATAAAAACCTCCGCGGTGGACGCAACGTAAATGCTCGATGTCGCAAGATATCGACCCGCTACAACCTGCTCCCGTGGCAATCGCTCTTTAAGTATCTGCACAATCGCAAGCAAACTCAGGGCAGGTGGAATGACCCACAATTGCGGATGCTGGGTGAACTGAAAGTCAGTGCTATGAAGCGCAAACCACAAAGCGGCATTCCCGGTGATAACGCTTGCTCCCCAATACAGCATCGACTTTCGAAGATAGCCAAAGCTGGCGTAGGCAACCGAAGCACATAGCAACGACACGCCATAGTGCACCTGGGACGGAACGATCCAATGCGTGAGCAAGGGCAACAGCGGCAACATCATGCCGGTTCGCTCCAAAGGGTCCGCAAGAACTCCAAGCTTGTTTCGTTTGGCCCACTCTGAGACCCCTAACCCTACGAACGCCAGTCCAACAATCAACAATGGCCAAACGGCCTGAACCCAACCGCCAAACAACCACGGCATCGTCAATCGCAAGTGCATAACCATCATGACCAATAACGCTTCCGTCACCCACACGTAGACCGTTCGACCACGCTCCGAAAGTCCAAACGGATCCCTGCCAGAAATCAGTGCAGCGGCCATGCAAGCTACCATCGAGGCAATGATCGCAACGATGATGCTTACGATTGCAGCGAAGGAAATCGTCGCCTCAAGGCCAACGGGGCCAAGCGACCACTCCCAATACAAGACTACCCCGACCGCGGCGGCCGTCGCACCAACCAGAGTCGGCATCAACATCAATGCCGCTTGGCACCATCGATCCGACAATCCGACGTACTTGATCAAACCAAATCCGTATACCAACGCCATTATTGCCAAGGAAAGACTTGCGTACGACAGTCGATTGAGCCCAATGATAGTATCGATCGAATCGAAATGCCAACCAAACGCAACTGCGGCACAAACGCCTAATGACAATGCGATAACTCGCATCACGAGCGAACCATCATCGGACGTTAAACTGTTCGCGTTGCTACTTGATATCTCCTTGTACCTTGCTAGCAAACCGACGGCGAAAGCTACGGCCATAATCGCCTGTGACGAAGCAAGTCGCAGCGGAAGCGATTCACACTGAAACTGAGCCCAGATCCCAAGGACCGCTACGCCAAACGCGAGTACGGTATTCGCCACGATTACGACGATCGAGCCGCTGCGTGCCTCAAGCGTCGGAAAGATTCTTAATCCATTGACGGTCGCTCGTATCCGATCACTGGCTCGCCAAACAAAGCTACTGGCCAAGCAGAAAGCCGCAAAGCCCAGCGTCGAAATCCATTGCAATTCCATCGGGCCAGGGTTCAGCGTTTGAAAGAACAGCACAACGCTACTGAGAGCGCTCACGTACACTAAAAAGTCCGTATGGCTCGATGCTCGCAGCCAATAGCGAGCTACACTTCCAAACGTGCAAGCAGCTACCGCCAGGGCGTAGTAGCTGAGTGAAAATGCGTTAACCGTGTGATCTAGACTGCGCAAATACCAAGAGGCACTCATGAACGCGAGCAAAAAGACTGCCGCAGCGTGCAAATAGCGCATGCGTCCAGCGAAACCGAGGAGCGAACACAGGAAACTCATCAAGGCAGCGACGCTGATTTGCATTAAAAAAGTGTTAGTCATATGCTCAGAAAAATTCGCGCCACCCCAACTGGAAAAGGTGTGAACGAGCCCCGCTACGTGGGCTGAAACAATGGCACCGACAGCGAAACTAAACCTGCCGGACCGCCAAGCTATAAAAAGAGCTATGAACGTCACTGCCAAAATCATGGCTACCGAAAAGTG
>JBBRJI010000581.1:0-4288 GCA_038219625.1 Pirellulales bacterium
AGACCGGCCAATGCATACGATTTGCTCAAGGTTCGCGTTACGATAATCTTTGGGTTCTGCTGAATCAATGCAATACAATTTGCGGGTGCAAAGTCCACGTAGGCCTCGTCCACCACGACCGGGCAGTCCACGCTGTCCGCAAGTCGCAAGATCGATGCATGGTCCACTAATGTGCCGCTTGGACTGTTTGGATTGGGCAAGTAAATCAATTTCAGTGAGTCATCCTTGGCGAAAAAGCCAGCGGATAAGCCAAAGTTTTTGTCGAACGGCACTTCTTCAAATTGAGCCGACTGCAGTTCGGCCAAAGTTCGGTAAAGAACATAACTAGGGTAGGGAAGTCTCAATTTCTGCCCCGCCCCAACGAACGCTCGCGTGAGAATAGTTAAGCAATCATCGCTGCCGTTACCGCAGAGGATCATCTCCGGGTCAACGTCGAGTACATCACTGGCGGCACGTCGAAAAGAGGTTCCGAGAGGGTCCGGATAACGTTCCAGCTTTGAAGTCGCTTGTTGAATCGCTTCAATCACCCGTGGTGAAGGCGGGTAAGGATTCTCGTTCGTATTGAGCTTGATGGCTTTCCCCGACTGCGGCTGTTCGCCTGGGGTGTAGGGGCTCATCGACGCGATTTCGCTACGAAAGAATTTCTGGATGGAATCGCTGGTCATCTAGGGGTTTTGGGCAGGTGGCTCACTGTCGCCTTTCGCTCCGCGAGAGTGCGCCTCGTTAACGCACTTTTGCGGAGCAAAAGCCGATCATGAGCAAAAGACACTTTCGTGAACCTAGCGAATCATTTGTGCGGAAGAGGCCCTCGCACAAGAGTACGACACTTATGGCTGCTCCACTTAAGTCCTGACCCGATTCGCGCTTCCCCCTCGCGAGAGCCACTTCCGCACAAATTCAGAACCGCTCGAAAGAGATTCTGGATGTATGAAAGTATTGCAGCGAATCCCTCGATAGGAAAGGGGCTTTTGAAATTAATTATCGCACATTCGTTTTTCGCTGGTTTGTGGGCATTACAACCAGATCGGGGGGCTAACTGGCACAAAATCGAATCTCGTTTGGTCTATAATCGAATTCCTATCTTCGGAGCGACATTTTCTGTTTGCAGTTCCAATGGACATTCCTTTCAATTTCAAAAATTATGCGACCAAGCGAATCCACTAGCCGGTACTTCCATCTCGCTGCAGACCAACTTAATACGCCCGAATGGCTTCGAAAGCTGCTCATTACCCCCAAACGTGAGGTAACGGTCCAAGTTGCATTTGAACGGGACAATGGCGATGTAGAAACGCTCCTCGGTTACCGTGTTCAGCACGATAACTCACGTGGTCCAATGAAAGGCGGGTTGCGATATCATCCCGCAGTGGACCTGGATGAAGTCAGGGCGCTAGCGTCGTTGATGACCTGGAAGACCGCCGTTGTCGATTTGCCTTACGGTGGCGCGAAAGGTGGCATCGGCGTCGATCCCAAAACCCTCTCCAAGAAAGAACTTGAGCGAATGACTCGGGTCTTTGTCGACCAAATCCATGAAATTGTTGGACCCGATAGCGATATTCCCGCACCGGACATGGGAACCAATCATGAAGTCATGTCGTGGTTTCGCAATCAATGGGAAAAATACCATGGATTCAATCCTGCCGTCATTACAGGCAAACCGGTAGAAGAGTACGGTGCAAAAGGCCGGGAGGAAGCCACGGGTAGAGGCGTCGGATTGCTCGCGGTCAAATTGCTCAAGCGGATCAACGTCCGTCCCGACCAATGCAGAACTGCAATTCAAGGATTTGGTAACGTCGGTTCGCACGCTTCGAAGTTTCTATTCGAGTCGACATTTCCAATCGTGGCCGTGAGCGACGTCAGTGGTACTTACTTTAATGCCAAGGGGCTTAATATCCCCGAGATGTTTTCTTACTCGATCAAAAATGGCAATCGGCTTCTTGGTTATACCGGAGCGGAAAAATTACCGACCGAAGCGTTGCTGGAACTCGACGTCGATTTGCTCATTCCTGCGGCGCTAGATAATGTCATTACCAAGGACAACGCGCACTTAATACGAACCAAGACCATTATCGAAGCCGCCAACGGTCCAGTCGATCCAGACGCCGATGAAATACTCTCGGCGAAACGGATCATGATTTTGCCGGACATTCTCGCAAACGCAGGCGGAGTTACCGTAAGTTACTTCGAATGGGTTCAGAACCGCCAGCACTACCGTTGGAGCCTCGACCGAGTTCGGCAAGAATTGGATCGAACGCTTAGCGAAGCGTTTGAAAGCGTCTGGCAACAGTCGGCAACGCATTCGGTATCGCTGAGAACAGCCGCATTCATGCTGGCCATTGCACGGGTACAGCGAGCCACGGAATTATCGGGCGGATTGGGCTGAGTTCTATTGTCGCTAGCCCATCCGTTTGGGGCTCGCCCCCGACGGATGCGTTTTAGCCTACTACACTTGGGCATCCCAACTCCCGTTCCCCTGGGCTTTGCCCGCCTCCGGCGGGCGAGCGGGCTGTTGATTTAATAGGTTTCGCCGAAATAGGGCAACTTTGGAAACCCGAAGCGTGAGCGAGTGGACGCATTTCGTCCCTCACTCACGTGTCGGGTTACTAAATCGACAAGTCCCAACGCCCAGGGGAACGGATCGATTCGCGAGTGCCAGGGTTTAGTACGCCAAAACAAGGTTGGCGGGGGACGAGCCCCCGGCCAACCTGAGGGCCAGCTCGGCCAACCTGAAGGGCCAGATCGCTGAACGAACAAAAACTAGGATCAACGCATTTTCGTAAACTGCTATTTGTCGCATAGCCCCGGGCATTGTCCGGGAACGAGAAACTCCATTGGTGGCGTTAACCGTGAAGTGTCGTAAACTTCAAATTAAACGACTTTTCTCGGTCTGCCGCGTGGCCTGAGTGTTGACTCTTGATTCAAACGCGTTGCTATCTTCTTTACCCAAGCGGAATCGCCATATGGACAGCTTCGATGAATGCAGTGGTTAATCCTGTCGAGGGTTTCTGCCGTCATTTCTACACCCAGTTGCTCGCTCCAATCCATCGGTAGCGGTACTGGTGGGCTCGACAACAGTGGTCCCGACAACAGTGGTAATGACGTCTCATCGGGTTTAGCACGCCGAAATGCGCTCGACCACCGCCAATCGCCCACCGAATCCACCAATCTCGTACGACGCGGGTGCGCTTCGACAAATCGCATTACATCTAGCAGTTGTAAATTGTCCTGGACCGGAAACGAACGAAATCGACGTTCGTAGAGTCCACCCGTCCCGGCACGCCGTGGCTTTGCATGCCAACGCGCCGAATGGGTTGTGGTCAACCAAGCCATCAGCTTGGACAAATCTCCATCCTTGCGCGGCGTCAAAATCAAATGCCAATGCTTGGGCAAAACGCAATAGGCCAGCAAGCGAGGCTCCAAGCGCTCCACAGCTTGCGACAAGACCGTATCGAACTCTTGGTAATCTTCCTCAGATCGAAAAATGGGCCTGGGTTTTAGGCCGCGACCGATGACGTGATAGATCGTTCCGCCCTGGCTATTGCGAGGAGGCCTACCCATTGGCGGTTTCCCCCATGCTCTAATTCCCCCCTTGCTCTAATTCCACTGCGGGTCGATAGGACTATCTGAGATTTTATCGTCCACCGAAAGGATGTTCTGTCCAATCCGCTTCAATAGATTCTCCCACATGTCTGGATCATCGCCAAGGACTAGATCGGCGTCGATGTCTGCGATCAACCAACTCCCCGTTTCCAATTCTTCCTCAAGCTGTCCGGCTCCCCAGCCAGCGAACCCATCAAAAAGCTTGAGCTTCGCTTGTGGCATCACAAACAACTTCAATAATTTATCTTGGTCACTCGTCAGGCTCAAGCCGTCGATGCACTCTTCGCTGCCAAGTTCCGGCTGGTCATGCAATGCGATCAACGGGCCATCAACTGGTCCACCACAATAAAGCGGACCGTCATGCACACATTCCAGTTCACAGACCATCGATACCACCTTGTCCAAGCGAAAGTCAGTTGGGCGATTCAAAATCAACCCAAACGCATGGTCCTCGGCATGACGCACCAAATAGATAACCGAACGAAAAAAGTTGGGGTCGTCCATAAAGGGCGATGCCAACAAACAGTTTCCTTGCAGCGATTTCGACATCAATAGGTCTCTAGACAAACAATACCGAATGATCTACGAGTCCATCCATTGGGGTGCGATGGGGCTCTCTGTCTGTAATCTTACCATCTGTTGATAGATTCCGGACTGCTCTAGCAACTCGGAGTGGGTCCCGCGCTGGGCA
>JBBRJI010000582.1:0-4284 GCA_038219625.1 Pirellulales bacterium
AACAGGTACAAACCCTTGCTTGATGAGAAGGTGCACGGCAAACTGTTGAAGCGCTAGCTCCAACAGGACTGCGTCGTTCTTGAGAAAGTAGAAACCAGCTCCGGCCACGCGAGCTCCAGCCTCGAAATCGATCATGTCGTGCTGCTTGCCGAGCTGCAAATGATCCTTGGGTTGGAAATCAAAAGTTGGGACTGGGGTCTTGCCTCGTGCGATCTCCAAATTTGCCAGATCGTCCCGCCCTATGGGCGCAGCCGGATGGGTCATGTTTGGCACCCGGGACAAAATCGTTGCAATTTCCTTGTCCAACGCGTCGTGTTCTGTTTGAACGGCCTCCTTTTGCTCCCGTAGTTTTCGCCCTTGCTCTTTGATCGCCTCGCGCTCGGCAGGGGCCGCAGCACCAATCCTGGCACTTGTCGCGTTGGCTTGCCGATTCAACTCTTCGGCTAGACTGAGCTTGGCTTTTCGGACCCGTTCCAACTCCACATACCGATCGATTTCAACATGCGCACCGCGATGGACGCAATTTGCCTTGACCAACTCAACGTTTTCTAAAACAAATTTTCGATCGAGCATTGGAACGACGGGGGGATGGGTACGAATTAGAAGATACGAAACCGCAGAGTTTATCTGAAAACTCGGAATCGTCCAACAAGCCTAAGGCCTGAAAGCTTTGACGTTCGTTTGGATTGTACTAAGCCCTTGAAAACCCCTGCATTTTTTGGGGACTTCAACCCGACAAACATGATTGAACGCTCGGAAAGTAATTTGGATTCGAGCAATGAACCATGGATGGTCGGTCAATTTAACTTTCTGCCAATTTAGTGAGACCATTCTATGCGACTTTTTCTGGCTGCATTTTGTTTAGCTGGGGCAATTACGGCCTCAACCTCCTTTGCCGATAATCTTGCCAATAATGATGAGCCATTGACAGGCGGAACCGGCTCACCTGGCTACGCTCGCTTTGAAGTCAGCCCTGCACAAGAGTACTTGATTGCACGCGCTCGAGCAGAAACCATGCATCGTGAGGCGATCGTCAGGCAGTATGATTGGATGGGCTACAACTTTGCTCGGCCCGTCGTCAATTCCGACCCGTTTTTCAACGCACAAACGCCACTTCGCACTCGTCGCCTATATAGCTACCAAGGCTACTGGGTCGATTCGCGAATGTACGGTTTCTAGATATGGAGTGGTTCGATTCACTCCAAATTGCCAAACGTCTGGATGCATGAACGAGGAAGAGTGGCTTCCAAATAGCCGAATGGCTTCGATCGCTCATTAGCTCTCGATAAGCTCTCGGCTGAGAGCAACTTACTCTCCAACGGTTCGGGACTGGGCGATTCGCAAGTCATTCGAATGCGCTCTGGGCATTCGATTTCTAACAACCAGCGATTGCCCATCCAGCGACAACTTCCAATGGCTCCTTTAACAAGAAGCCCATGCGTATTCATCGACAAACCCACTTGTCGGTTTACTTCCTGCGGTGATTCTAACTCAACGTGATGAATCTTCCAATCGTGAGACCGCACTCCGCATTCAATCAAACTCGCATCCGCGTTTTGACCAGAGGCGAGCCAGCCTTTCTTCATCTTGAGGATATCCACCGTCGGATGGCCAAGCAATTTTGCAACCACTTTGGAATGGGGTGAGCGGTAAACCGACGGTGGGTCGCCAACTTGTTGTATCCTGCCTGACGCGAGAACCGCGATTCGATTTGCCAAGTAAAACGCTTCATCCGAATCGTGTGTTACATACAAAAAGGTCTTCTTGGTCTCCCGATGCACCTTGAGAATGAGCTCCCTGCTTTCTTCACGCAAAGTCTGATTCAAATGGGCAAGCGGTTCATCTAGAAGCACAACTGATTTGCCAGACAGCATGGACCGGGCGATTGCAACGCGTTGGGCCTGTCCTCCCGATAGCTGGGCGAGTTTTTGATCGAGCGTTGATTCTAGTTGCAACCAATCAACCCAGCGGGAGACTTGGTTCGGTTCTGGAGAGTGCTTCGCCGCCAAGTCAAGATTCTGGCGAACGGTTAAGTGCTCGTACCCATTCCCGTCTTGAAATACCATGGCAACATCGCGATTATGAGGAAGTCTGCGGGTTTGATCGAGACCTTTGATTCGAATGGTCCCACTTTGCGGAAGTTCGAGACCCGCAATGAGCTTTAGCAAAGTCGATTTGCCGCTACCGCTATCGCCCAGGATGACGATCAATTCCCCTTTTCCAACGGATAGGCTGAAGTCATCAAGGACCGTTGCAGAACCATACTGCTTTTTGAGGCCAATGATTTCGATGGCTAATGGCTCAACATCCATGGCTTTGCGAATCGGTTCGGTTGAATCAGATTTCATACCGTTCGGCTCACTTCTGCCGTTTGATCCATTCCAGAAGTACGCTTCCAACTTTGACCATGGACGATCCGGAACACTTGTCAGGTGTATCTGCCGTGGTATGCCAAAAACTCTTGCCTTTCGGCACACCGCGGGTGTAATCGAAATCGATTAGGTCAATGACTTGGATTTTTGCAATCGAATTCAAGGGCAAATGGTCGTCCTTGATTTCGTAACCAATGCTGGGCTTGAATTCTTTGATCTTCAATTCCTTGGCAATCCCCCAAACTTCTTCTACCAGCGCCCGTGCAAACTTCCAAGAATTTTGCTCATAAAAGAGCTGCAAATCGGCATCGCCAATCATATCCACTAGGATCCCGCATCGATATCTGGGCGTGGTTGGGTCATCGGCATAAGTGCGAGCAAAATGTGTGGAGCCAACGAAGAAAGGGTCACGCGGCTCTTCGTAAACGAGTTCTTCAGCGTCGAAAAAAACCAAGTCGACGCCGACTTTCATCGGCAGTTTCTGCAAAGCATTGCCCAGTTCCATGAACAACGCTGTCCCACTTGCACCGTCGTTGGCTCCGACAAACAGACCTTTGGGGTTCCTAGCGTCATTTACTGGGAAAGGACGAGTGTCGTAGTGAGTGCAAAGGAGCACTCGTTCGGGATTGTCTGGATTCCAACGGACGATTAGATTCTTGACTTCTACTTTGCTACCCGATTCGGGATGCCTGATCTCGAACGACTGCCATAGCAGCTTGGCACCTAGCTTGGTGAAGTGCTCATCGAGCATCGCTTGTTGCTTTGCCATGCCTTCGGTGCCGGTAACTCTGGAACCGATATCACAAATTCTTCGCAAATACGCAAAGGCTCGCTTGGCATCGAGCGATGTTTTCGCATTGGATTGGCAGGCCGCCACACTTTGCAGTCCAAAGAAAGCGGTAACGCTAAGTGCTGCAGTGGCCAGAAGAGATTTGTTCCGCAAAGGATGGCTCACTCTCTGACAGGAAAAAACGCGGCGTCCTGCCGCTTAAAACTTGATCCTTCAATGTCGGCATTGTTTGCGCGAATCGATCGCGTGTCAATCAGTCCTAAAAACATTTATTGGAATAAAGCGAATGCTTCCTAACGGGTTGTGGCAAATGTTTCCAGCGATTCCCACGCCCTTCGTAAACTCAGGGACGTGCCACACAAAGCCAAAGATGCCAACTAGAAAACCGATGCAACTTTGGTAAAACATAGTCGCACTGATTTTCAGTCAATTTCCCTTTCCCGCTTTTTGGAGAATCAACATGACCAATGGACCGATGAATCGAAAGCTCAAGATGGGTATCGTTGGAGGGGGACAAGGTTCGTTCATTGGTCGAGTTCATTCCATTGCTGCCTGTTTGGACAACAGAGCCACTTTGGTTGCCGGTGCATTTAGCAGCAACGCCGAACGTTCCAAGGCGTCCGCACCCGACTACGACGTGTCTCAAGAGAGAGCGTACCCATCCTACCAAGCGATGTTCGAAGCCGAATCGAAGAAGCCCGCCGGTGAACGGATCGACTTCGTTTCCGTTACAACCCCAAACCACACGCACTTTGAAGTTGCCAAGGCTGCCTTGGAAGCTGGCTTTCACGTTGTGTGCGATAAGCCGATGACCTTCGATTTGGCCCAAGCCGACGAGCTTGCCAAGCTAGTGGACAAATCCAAGTCTGTCTTTGCACTAACACACAATTACACAGGCTATCCGCTGATTCGCCAAGCGCGCGAAATGATCCAAAGCGGTGAACTCGGTGAGGTCCAAGCCGTTCGCTCCAACTACATCCAAGGTTGGTTGCGCACAAGATTGGAAGATCAAGACCAAAAACAAGCCGCATGGCGGACCGATCCAAAACAAAGTGGCGTAGCTGGCTGCTTTGGCGACATTGCCACTCATGCGTACAATCTTGGCCGCTTCATGACAGGGCT
>JBBRJI010000583.1:0-4283 GCA_038219625.1 Pirellulales bacterium
GGCGAGATCGGCGTTTGCTTGCTAACCGCCTGTTTTATCGGCTCTTCTGCAAGCAATGCTTCACGAAGGGAGTGCTCAAGTTGCTTGAAACGCGGAGAATCGGAGGCTGATCCTTCGAGAACCTGGTAATGCTCGATTGCATGATCGATAAGGCCTTGCTGAATACACCAATGAGCAAGTTGCCAATGTTCGCCCGTTCCCCATTGTCGCACCCCTAATCGTTGATGTTGATATAGGGAATCCAGGGTTGGACCGATAAACGCAACTTGCTTCGGTTCAACGTAAAGAGTGCTGTTTCCGTCTGCTGCGATAGAAACGCGATCCTTTTCCGAGCGAATAACACCCTTCAAAACGTTTCCGTTTCGCAACAGCAAAAACCGTGGCTCGTTCGTCGTTGGTTGGTCGGCAAAGACGCTTGCTAGAATTAGGGATGAGCCAAGGACTAGGCAAACAATCACAAGTTTTTGAAAAATCATGGCGGCTCGACGCGAAAAACGGAGTGAGCAAAAAGCGATGCTCGCCGTGATTCGAAAACCGCGTGCGAACAACCACGCGGGAGCGTATCAAATCGTCGTGCGCCAAAGCAATACTATGCGTACACGAATTTTTTATCGTGGGTTTCGCGTTGCGCCAGCTCCAGATCGTGCTCGACCATGATCCGAGCAAGCTCTCGGACATCGGTTTGCGGCACCCATCCTAGTTTTTCTTTGGCTTTGCTGGCATCCCCGAGCAAAAGATCCACTTCTGCAGGTCGAAGATAGCGTGGATCGATTTCAACATACTGGTTCCAATCAAGATCCAACCGTCCGAAAACCATGTCCAAGAACTCTCGAATCGTGCGAGTTTCACCGGTTGCGATGACAAAATCATCCGGCTCATTTTGCTGCAACATTCGCCACATGGCGTCAACATAGTCTTTCGCGTATCCCCAATCTCGCTTGGAATCCAGGTTCCCAAGGTACAGCTTGTCCTGTAGACCGAGCTTGATTCGGGTTGCTGCGCGAGTGATTTTGCGTGTCACAAAGGTCTCACCTCGGCGCGGCGATTCGTGATTGAACAAAATGCCATTGCAAGCAAACATCCCGTAACTGCGCCGATAGTTCACGGTTTGAAAGTATGCGTAGACCTTAGCGCAGGCGTAGGGTGATTGTGGATTGAACGGCGTATTCTCGGTTTGAGGCGTTTCCAATACCATTCCATACATTTCAGAGCTACTGGCTTGATAGACTCGGACTTCCTTTCGCTTGTTTAGCAGTCGCGCGGCTTCCAAAACGTTGAGGGCTCCAACGCCATCGCTCATCAATGTGTAAACAGGCTGATCAAACGAAACACGAACGTGGCTTTGGGCACCCAAATTATAAATCTCGTCCGGTTCGACCTCCTGTACCAAGTTTGTCAGAGATTGACCGTCGGTCAAATCTCCATAGTGCAGCAAGAGTTTGGGCTTCTCGTGGATGTCACGGTATAGGTGGTCGATTCGACCGGTAGAAAAACTGCTCGATCGGCGTACTAGTCCGTGCACCGTGTAGCCTTTATCAAGTAGCAACTCGGCGAGATAGGACCCGTCCTGCCCAGTGATTCCAGTAATAAGCGCTGATCGTGACATTGGGAAATTGACTTTTGGGTGAGGGTGAGTTGCGTCGCTTGAAGGAGCGAGCAGTTTAACGAAACAAACTCAATAGGACATAGACCAGTCCAAGTTCATTTATAAGGAACACACTTCCAGTCTCGTTCAACAATCGCAGATTTCAACGAAAAAGTCGCCTTTCGATCTGCGAAAATGCGTTGCTTAAACGCACTTTCGCGGGGCCGAAGGCGACAATACCAGAGCGTTAGCTCGGTTAGCTTGTACCGCGGAACCGATCGCGATGAATTACTTCATCGCAACTTTGTTGGCGGAATCCGTCGATTCGAAGTTGAAGGTGAGTTCAAGCTTATCGCCAGCCATCAATCGAATGGTTTTTTCCTTAGTAACACCGTCATGGGTTACTTCGATTTTGTAGTCATCCCAAGATTCGCCATCGCGGAGTTGTTTGGTTCGAAAAATTCGCGAAGCACCTTCGCTTTTCGTCGAATTCTTCGCCAAAACCACCTTGGCTTTTTCGGGAACATTGAGGGTCAAAATGGTCTCAATCGGTTCGTCCGATTTGAGCAGTTCAAAGTTCAGTTCTTCACCGTTTCCACTTTCGACGACAACTGTCCTGGTTTGAATCAAATCGGTACCATCCGGTTTGGTCATGACTGCCTTGACTTCGAAACGATATGCATCGTTTGGCTTCAGGTCACGACTAACGAAGTACCGTTTCGATCCGGTTGTGGTTGTCGGATTGCCATTCACGTAAACCTTGGCAGATTCGGGCAAATTGATCGTCAAATGCACTTCGTTTGGCTGGATGGACTGGCTCGATGCCTGCTTGTTGGCTGTGGTTGTGCTTGAAGATTGTCCTGATTGGATCGAGCTGTTTTCTGGCATTCCCATGGAACCGGAGCTATATCCGTGGTCGATCATTGGCATCTCGGGAGTGTAGCTCTCGTAGTTGCCATAATGCATGCTCGAACCAGTGCTGCCACCATGCGATCCAGTGCTTCCACCGCCGTAGGCTGGGGCATAGCTGCCAGTCGAACCGCCGCCGGAATAAGTGCTACCGTAGTAGGCACCACCGGAAGAACCGCCACCAGAAGATCCAGCATACCGAGTCACGTAGCCGCCATGCGATCCGCCAGAACTGCCGCCGCCAGAAGACCCGCCGGACGAACCGTAGGCTGCCCGGCGAGCGATTTTTGCGTGAACATGATCGTGCATGCGAGCACCCAGTCGTCGCAGAGGCCCAACTCGGCCACCCGAAGAACCACCACCCGACGAACCACCGCCCAAAGAACCACCGCCCAAAGATCCGCCACCCGACGAACCACCACCCGACGAACCACCGTAGTATCCGCCACTCGAACCATATCCTGCGACGTAACCGCTGCTACCGCCGCCAGAACCGTAGCCGGCTTCGACAGGGTTGGAAACTGCAAAAACCAACGCAACCAGCGTTGGAACCGAAAGCCATTTCTTCAGTGTATTTCTCATGACGCTCCTCCAAGTCCAGACATAAGACTGCGTTACCTCGCAATCCAATTAATAACCGCTTGAGAATACATTGAATCTCGCAGAATTCAAGCAGGCTAGGCAGGATTTAGGGAATAGGTAATTTGCGCAACTAGCTGCTGCCTGTGATTCTATTCCAGGCCCATAAACAAATCGCCACACAAATCGCTATCAAGACGGATGTGTACAGAATGTTGACAACCGACCAAAAGTACTTCTCGAATCTCGAAAAAGAAGGGCTCATCCACAAGATTGGCAGGCCTAAAAAACCGGTGACGGCGAAAATTAATACAAAGATAAGCAGTCTGGAACTTAAAAGCTGTTCCAACTGGCCCGGTTTCTGCTGGCCCGGTTTCTGGCCGCCCTTTTTTTTGGCTGAATCTTTCGGTGTCGACATGTCTTGGCGTATTTGCAGTTGCAAAATCTAACTCGGCAGACGACCTTCGGCAATCTCCTGCTCCCACTGTTTCATCAATGGCCAATCGATAGCGCAAGTTCCAAAATCGGACAAATGCAGATACGTATTCAGCCGCACCAATACCTTATCAATCATGGCCGGATCCTTTCGGAAATATGGGCCGTGGCTAGGCAAAAGCCATTCGATATCCGAATCCCGTATCCGTTCGAGAGAACGGATAAAGGATGGAATATCGCTGCCATGATGCGCGTCGATTGCCCCGACTCCGCCGTCCCTGTAAATATTGTCTCCACTGAGCAGCAAGTTGTTCAATCGAAATGCCAATTGGCTATCCGCATGCCCTGGCGTCGACCATACCTCAAGCTTGAGTTTTCCAACGCGAATGATGTCGCCATCATTCACATGTTTTTCAACCGTTACCGGGGGCATCGCCTCGCTGATTCCCTGGGCGTGAATTTCCGCAAACGTCTGCAATCGATCGCCCGCTTCGAGCAAGGCCGCTGCATTCGGGTGGGCGGTGACCGTTGTTTTCAATAGCTGCTTTGCCTTGGCAAAACCTTGGCTATGATCCACGTCGGCGTGTGTCGCTATGAGTGACTTGCATTTGGAAAGAGGAAAATCAAGCTCGCGAATCAGATCGATGACCTCTTCTACCGAATCTTCGTAACCGATATCGACCAACACCCATTCATCGGAATCGTGGATGAGATAAACGTTACACCCAATCAAGTGACCGGCCTGAACGTTGAGTTCGATTACATTCGGAAAAAT
>JBBRJI010000584.1:0-4281 GCA_038219625.1 Pirellulales bacterium
TCGAAGCCAAAACACTTCGAGCCAAGAGCAAGTGTCAGAATGTGAGCCAGCCGCGAATGTTGGCAATGTTCTTGGCCCGCAAATACACTCGGACTGCGTTATCGGAAATTGGTGACTTCTTTGGCAATCGACAGCACTCGACGGTAATTTCCGCCCAGAAAAAAGTGGAAAGCTGGATCAAGGCTGACGAGCTCATTGGTTGCGGGCGAGGTCAGGTTGCCGTTCGCGACATGTTAAAGAGTTTGGAAGCAACTTTGCAAGTAGGCTAGTGCTGTATCCCGTCTAAGAGTTGGGGTTCTTGCGTAGCGGAAGCCGCGCAGGCTTTCGGCGACTTCAAGAGGTAAATCCCAGAGGATTCGTCCTAACCAACGAAACTCTTGGCGAGTTCCGCTACCCCCAAATTTAGCATGGAAGAGGCACCGAGGAATCGGTCATCCGCATCACTTCGAGATAATCGGGCTCCGATGTCGGGGTTCGTTTTCGGTTATATTAGGACGTGCTTCAAGGGGATCAGGTTAAGTTAAGGAAGGTTCAATAGACAACAATTCTAGTTTATTGGGTGATTATCCATGCAAATCCTTTGTGCCGAGAATAGTCAAGTTACCTTCACGGGGATTTCTATTCTGTTGGAAGTTGAGGGCTTCAAGCACGTTTTGTCTGCTGACAACTATGCCCAGATCAAGGAGCGACTAGCATCAAAACCAATTGATTTGTTGATAACTGAATTGCGGTTTGAAGACGAAGAGCTGTTGGACGTTGCAGGGGAAATCCGCAAGACTTGGCCTGAAACAAGGATTTTGGTCTACACACATCAGGAAAATCCGACTTTTTTAGCTCGAGCGGCTGCATGTAAGATTTTTGACTTTGTGTTGAAGAAAATGAGCACTTCCTGCTTGCTGCGATCCGTGACCGACGCCGCGAGTGGCGTACCTCCACCGGAATCGCTTTTAACGATGGCAACGAAGTTCCTTTCGCATTCCGAACATGCGAGTAATCCGCACACAGCCCACTTAACCAAGCGGGAATTGCAGATTTTGACGCACCTTGCGCTCGGCTTAAGCAACCGAGAGATCAGTAGTCTTCTTTCCATTAGTTTGGAAACCGTCAAAGAACATGTCCAAAATGTGCTTCGCAAACTGAAGGCCAGCGATCGAACGGAGGCGGCGGTTTGGGCATTGCGCAAAGGGGTTCCCACGTTGAAATTGCCGTAGGCCGAACGGCAGGCTGAAAACTACCAGTGTGATGCAACCCCTCTCCGGCCTTTCAGGCCGACTCTCCCAGAGGGAGAGTGACTTCACCCTCCCTCTCCGGGAGGGTCGAGCGAAGCGAGGGGAGGGCATTACTCATTCAACCGCTCGCCTAAGAGCCAAATCCATGGGAAGAGTAAAAATCTCGGATAATCCGCTCCTGGCTGAGGGGGGAAGCGTCGAGGCGCGACTTTTACAACATCATGACCGTTGCCGCAACGAGATCCCCCATGGTTGGCCATTTAAAGGCAAATATCGATTGGGCGGAGGCCCTTGAAATAAACCAACGTTGGTTGGCAACCGTCGTGCATGCGCGTCTGGCGGACCGCCAAGCGGCGGAGGATGTTTTGCAGGAAGTGGCTTTGGCCGCTATCCGTCAATCGTCCAAGCCAACCGACCCGACCAAGGTTGCTCCATGGTTGTATCGAATTGCATTGCGGAAAGTGATCAATCATCACCGGTCGGCAGGACGGAGACGAAAATTGATCGAGGGTGCGATCGCCGCGGGACGTGCGGTCGAACAAACGGCGGAACTAGCCCCTGGTGAATGGCTGATGCAGGTCGAACGGAAACAAAGTGTCAAGGACGTTATGCATCGGCTGGATCCTCAGGACAGACAAATACTGATGCTCAAGTACACGGAAGGCTGGGGGTACCAGGAACTTTCGGAGCATCTTGGAATTACCGTTAAGACTGTTGAATACCGATTGCTCAAAGCACGCAAAGCGCTCAGAGCACGTTTGAATAGTGCCGAATAGAGTTAATAGAAAATGATTGATCGAGATCAAATCCAATCGATGGTGGACGGAGAATGCTCCGATGAAATGCGATCCGTGTTGCTTCGCGAAATAGAATCGCAGCCAGCCGAATGGCGAACTTTGGCCTTGGCACTTCTAGAAGAGCAACAATGGTCCAAGCAAATTGCTGCCCTTGGACGAACCCATGCGGCATCCATGGTTCCCGCTTCCGCGTCTTGGTCGTTGCCGAGCGTTGAATTGCCTGGTCGTTTGAGCCGGGGGCCGAGTTCAAGTGCTTTTCCATGGATGTCGGCTTTAGCTGCAAGTCTGTTGATCGCTTTGGGTGTTTTTGGCGGTTCCTATTTGCCAAACTTGAGGTCATTGAAATCGGATAGTGGCGAGACCGTAGCCCTCACAAAAGATGAATCGGGAACGCGTGAAGCCGATTCAATCGATGAGTCTTCCATTGATAGGGGCAATTTGGACACAGACATGAAGATGTTGGTATCCGGTCCCAACAAGGAAACGGCAGAGATCCCCATTTATGATCTCAAAGCGATTGACCACGACGTTTTTGTCGCGCGGGAGCTGTACGAGGTGGCGAGGATCAATCAGCGACTCCGCAAAGAGGGTTTTGAACTCGATGTAAGGCCCGAATACTACACCGGAAAACTAAACGATGGACGGCAACTGATCGTTCCCGTAAAGCATGTCGGTTTCAAACCGTATGGTCTTTAATGCCCAATTTACCCAGTTTGATTTGTTCGATAACGCTATATCTAAAGTGAAAAAAGGAATTTGAAAATGAGAATACGATTGGAATGGTTTATCGTCCCCTGCGTGGCCACCATGTTTGGAGGAAGTGCCTTGAGCTTGAGGGCTCAGGATCCACCAAAAGTGAGAGTGAATGTGGTGCATACCCAGGTCCAAGGGGATAAGGATGCAAAGATTGATGCAAAGAGCATTCGAGACAAAGTCGCCAAGGAACTTGAGGCTTCAGGTATCCCCGAGGAGGCGAAAGCTCGCATCCTGAAAGATGTCGAAGCAGCTTTAAGCAAAGTCAAAGAAACCGGTAAAAAGGCCAAGAAAGCAATCGTTAAGGGGGTCGAAATTGAGTCCTCTGACACTAAGGCCGAAGACGCTAAGGCCGATGTTGGCGAAGCCACAATTGTAATCCAAAACAAATCGCATTCTCCCAATGCAACTCATGCTTTTACGACTCAATTCTTCCGTGATCCCAAAAACGATGGATATCGGATCGGTATTCAATGCATTCAAGTCGATAGCGATCAAGGCGATGCGGACAAGGATACGACCAAGGATAAACCTGGTCTCGAAGTAAAAGCCGTCATGGACGACTCACCAGCAAAGAAAGCTGGCATCGAAGAGGGAGACGTTTTGGTCAGTGTGAACCTTTCCAAAATCACGAAGATTGCGGATCTGACCAGCGCCGTCCAAGACGCTGGCAAAAAAGAAAGAGAGCTTAACATCGAACTGAAACGCAACGAAAAAATCGTCAATGTTAAGGTGAAGCCGACGAAAATGAAGTCGTCGGACATCGAACTGGAGAATATCGAACTCGCGCTTCCGACGGGTGGTTTTGTTTTTGACAATCAGGAAGGCTTCAAAACATTTCAAGATCAAATGAAGAAATGGAGTCCGGGAAACATGCCGAAGGGAGACGCTCAGGTTTGGAATTTTCAAGGCGACTCGGGAAATCTTAAGAAAGATATCGAAGAGCTAAAATCCGAATTGGCTGAGATGAAAAAGATGATCCAAGAATTGGTCGACAAAAAGTAGGGGTTGCAGTACGACGGGCGTGTTGCGTTGCTAGTCGTCGTTGCTAGAATACTTCCCGCCCGTCGCCTCTGGCGAGCTTGTCAGTTATTTGCTGCGGTGCACAACATTGTCGCCTTTTGCTCCGCAAAAGTGCGTAAACGTGGCACACTTTCGCTGAGCGAAAGGCGACAATGGAAGCTCCATGACGAAATCCTACGAAGTTCTACCAGGTCAGTCCGTCGAGTTGCTCAAAGAGTTGCATATCTTAACTCGCGACGGGAAGATGAACCAGGATAGCCGTCGCAAGCTCAAGCAGGTTTTTCACTTATATCAGTTCATTGAACCATTGCTTCGAGAGACGCTGGAAGAGCACGCCGACTTAACTCTGGTTGACCACGGCGCCGGCAAGTCCTACCTGGGCTTCTTGCTCTACGATTTGTTCTTTAAAGAATTCGCTGAGCAAGGCAAAATTTGGGGTATTGAAAGGCGAGAAGATCTGGTCCTTCGTTCGCAGGATC
>JBBRJI010000585.1:0-4278 GCA_038219625.1 Pirellulales bacterium
CGATGGCGATTGGCTGCGGATTCCTTAAGGCTTTTGGGGGAGCCAGCCGCTCCGCCGCGACCAAAGTACTTTTGGAAGCCCCAGACCAAGTCGACCCACATCCGACCGTCGATCCCGATCCGTTTCAAGATGGGGTCCAGATCGTTTGGGATGTCGGATTTTTGTACGCTACCGCGTTGGCGTCCGGTCCAGTCGAGCAGCTTTAAGTAGTCAAGTAGGTTCAAGGATAGAAAGCCTTTGTCGCTCGCACGTACGCCTGACTTGCTGGATTGCGGTCCTACGTCGGCTCGTTCGTTGATGGTTAGGGGTGACAGCCAAGCGTCTCGCAGAATGGATGGCCCACGGCGTTTCTTGGCGACTGCGTTTCTTGTTCGGAGTTGGTCGGGGGTTGAAGTTCGCAGGATGCGGCCTGCTTCAGACGTCTCGATGGCGACTAGATCGGCAGCGGCGGACGGAATAGTGGCTCCTTGGAGGGCTTGGATACGATCGTAGGCCGACGTGTGGAGTGATTCTTCGGGGGTTTGGGCCATGGCCGCCCGGATGGGGTTTAGGTCCACGTACATACTGCAAGCCAGCAAGCCTGCTTCGTCGGTAATGGATTGTGCTTTGAAGCGTCCTTCCCAAAATAGTGAAGTTTGCCAAGCCTGTCGAGAACTCGAACACCTTTCTTCAGAATGTCCTGGGAGGTTGCTCAGCTTCAATCGCTGCCTAGCGCCAAAAACATACTGGTGATCAGCTAGATGCGTCCTATTTTTTGCTAGCGGTTTTGCGCGATACTACGTACTGTACGAGCTCATCGACCGAATCAACGTCCAAGATGTCGTCATCGATCTTAATAGAAAATCGCTTCTCTAACTCAAAGGTTAATTCGGCCATGGCAACGGAATCGATTCCTATCATGGCCAAGGAATCTTTCCCCTGTGGCGATCCACCGCATACCTTCCTGAGATAGTCAACGATTTGCGTTTGGGTTGATTGGAGCTCTACGCTATCCATGCCGGCGAATCCTAGTGTTATTGTACGATGGAATTGGAGTTGTTGCCCGTCGCCGTGGAAAGGCTTTCCGCGTTCTTGCTGGGACCCGCCGTTTCGAGGGCCCCTAGAACCTGTGATTCGGTTACCGAGTCGCGAAGAATAATCGGATGTTCCAGGTCGCCGCCAGAGTAAATCGCAATGACTGGAATCGAGATGCTATTCAATTGCCGAAGCTTTGCAAACAGTTCAGGTTGACGATTCGTAAGATCGGCCACCATTGGGATGATTTTCGCCGACTCCACCCGTTCCTTCACCTTCTTAGTCTCGATTGCCGTAATCAAATTTACTTTGCAGTTTGCACACCAATTTGCTGTAAAGTCAATCATGACGGTATTGCCTTCGGCAACCAACGCATCCAGTTTCGCCTCATTGTAATCTTGCCAGGCCAATCGGTAAGGTGAAGGCTGAAGATAGTAAAACGACCCTACCGTACCCAAAGCGGCAACCGCAATCGCGATCGACCAGTTTCGAATCTTCGCGTTCGATTCCGACCAAGCTGGCACGCGCCCTACCATCCAGCATCCAAACCACACGAACATTAAGGAGGACAACATCGCCATGCGATCTTCGTCGAGAAATCCACTTACCAAAAAAACAACCGACAACAGCATCGGGAAAGCCAACGCTTCCTTGAATGTCTCCATCCAAGGCCCCGGCTTTGGCAAAAACGATAGCATCGAGGGTTGTGCTGCCACAACCAAATAAGGAAGTGACATGCCTAATCCAACGCCAGCAAAAATCAACAAAACTACCCATGCAGGCTGCGATAAGGCAACGAGGAACACTCCACCCAAAAAGGGAGCACTGCATGGCGTTGCAAGCAACGTCGTGATCAGCCCCTTGTAGAAAGCCCCTTGATACCCCTCTCGATTGGAAAGTTCGGTACTCGTTTTGCTCATTGCAAATCCAGGTATCGGAATTTCCCATACCCCGAGAAAGCTTAGAGCCAACGAAAACATGAACGCGGTGATCACGATTCGAAAATAGAGCGATCCAAATTGCTCGCCCCAACCGAAGGCCGCCCCCGTGTAGTATCGCACCACAACACTGAGAATTCCGAGCGCCAAAATCAACGAAACAATGCCCGCAGCGTAAGTCAGCGTCAGCATCGAAGCCGTTCTTCGGTCCCCGCCCGCTTCACTTACAAACCCCAGCACTTTCAAACCGATGACCGGCAACACGCACGGCATGAAGTTCAAAATAAAACCGCCAAGCATCGCCAGACAAAACTTCGAAAAGATCTCCGCCGCCGACAACGTCAACTTGATCTTCGGGCCATCAATCCACTTCGATAGATTCGGATTGGTAACGACGTCTTTGAAAGGAACAGCGGTCAGGACTGCGTTCGTCGGCGCTGCAATAGTCTTGGCTCCAACGGACAAATCCACCTGAAACCGTAACCCTCGTGGCTGATCGCACGAACCATCTGTGCAGCCTTGATATCCGACCAAACCTTGTAGGGAATAAAGGCCCTCAATCGCTTGATCGGGGACTTGTAATGGAATCCGCCAAGTTACGCCCCCTTCATAATAGTCGACCTCCAAGACTCCCATATCCTTATGCGTTACCTTGCTATCGGTCACAGGCTTGCCAGCCAGCAGTCCAGCTTTGTTTGTCATGACGATCAACGTTCGGGACTCGGTAACCGAATCGGTTGGCTCATACTTATAGACATGGAATTTTGGGTCCGGCTTGGCAGTCAAAATGATGTCCAATATATCGCCCGGTTTCACGATCGATTTGTCAATCGAAACCGTCCAGGCAATTGGGCTCTCAGGTTCACGAAATGGGCCAATGCTAACGGCGGACTTGGCTGACGCATAAAAACCCTTAAACTCTGCTTTGACTTCTTCGCCGCGAATGGGAATGCAAGATTCTTTGCAAACTTGACCATCGATCTTGAGACTCAACGCAGCAGGCGATGTACTGAGCGGAGTACCAAACGTCACTGGAGCAGTCCACGACACCGAATCGTGGTGCTGCTCGACCCGCACTCCCTCAAATCCAACTTCGTTGAGTGACACTTCGAAGGAAGAATCCGGAGCAAATGGACCAGCCAGAACGATCCCAGGCGAAGTGAATGAAATAACCGTGGCCCAGGGGCCGCCCGCAGGTTGAGTGGTTGAGAAAATGTGGTGCCCATCCTCGAGCGTGACTTGTACTGTTACCCTTCCGCGTTGCCCTCCTTCCTCCGCCTCATAGCTAGCAGAGAAGGTGTAGGGCGTCCCGCCCTGGGAACCGCCAAAATCTAAGCCAAGTCCGCCGAAACTCTTCGGTTTGCTGCTTTTCCCCTTTTCGCCATCTGCGATTGCCAGCATGGGCACGCTGAGCGCAAGGACGATCACGGACGCTATTTGAAGTAATAATCGGGACATGTGTTTGTTTTGCTTTCAAAAGTGGACCCAGTATTTTACAAAGTCTGACGAGCAATGGTCAACGCTGATCTTGCATTGACTTTGACCGTCAAATACGCACGCCAACTCGCACCGAATCAAGCCAGGAGACCGTAGCGTGCCCTCCAAAACAAAGATCGACGTCGCTACCCATTCCTCGTGGCCTTGCCTGATAATTGCCTTGGTAGGATAAGGTTCGAACCGATCGTGGGGCAGCGTTTTTCAGCGTTTCGAGCCCTTTTTCAACGGGTTCGGTTACGTCATCAAAGGAAAACGCCATGGCTTGGAGCTCCGGATCGCACACCGAAATCGGGAAATCCAGGGCAGCCAATTGCCTGGGTAAAGCCGGCAAATTGACGTTCCAATAACCCACACCCAAAGATTCCCGCTGGAGAATATTTTCCAAAACAATGTCAGCCCGCCTCGCCGACACGTCCCAATCCCGTTCGATATCGCGCCGCATGTACTGGGAAATGGCAATCGCCGGAACCCCCAACAGACTCGCCTCCCGTGCGCCTGCCGCTGTGCCACTGTACAGAATGTCTATCCCCAGGTTTCCTCCGTGATTAATCCCAGAAACCACCAGATCCGGTTTCAAATCGAGCCACAACAATCCTACGCGCACGCAATCTGCCGGCGTCCCTGACACCGTCCATTGATTTATCCTTCTCGCAACTACCTCAAGCGAGGTGTGAGTGGTCACCCCATGGCTACAACAGCTACGACCTTGGTCAGGAGCAACAACAAAGCACTCTGCTTTCTTTGTCAGAACTTCATAAAGAAACTGCAAGCCTTCCGCTTCTATCCCGTCGTCGTTCGTCAATAGTATCTTCAACTCGTTATCTCCCGG
>JBBRJI010000586.1:0-4271 GCA_038219625.1 Pirellulales bacterium
GTGCAAAGCGTCGCCTGCGTGGCTGAATCTTGGTCCAGTCGATCGCTTACAACGATGAGCTTTTTGGTGATGGCTCGTTGCTTTTCTCAGCCGCGGTCGCGGGTCTTGCCTCCCGAGAGTTCTTGCAGCCTACTCGCAGGCAAAGGTGTGTTGCACCTATGGGACGGAGATAAAGTCAAACCGCATCTCGATCAAGTTCACGGAACCGGTGTTCGGATCCATCCGCTGAACGCTTCCGCACGCAGCAAGCTCGAAGAGGTGATTCGCAAGAACATCGCCGCCGTCAAGCAGTCACCGATGCGGGCGGCATACGCGCTCGACGATGAGCCGTCGTGGGGACATTTCGTTCATCCGACGATGTGGCAAATCACCGACGAACCGTCAGCTTATTCGAAGTGGCTCGCTGAGGTTTACGGGCAAGGTAACGTGCCGGAACGCAACCGGTGGATCAGTTACGAAGACCTTCGCCAAAAACTATCTCGATGGAGCATTGCGGAGTTCGATGCGAGTCCGTTGATGGACCAGTGGAGCTTTAACGATTCCCATTGGTGCAATCTGCTCGGTAGTTTGGTCAAGTTTACAAACGGACTCGACCCGGAGACGCCGTGCGGTTTCGTCGGCGGTCAAATGCCAAGTCCGTTCGGTGGATACGACTATGCCAAACTGATGCGTAAAGTCCAGTTCATCGAGAGTTATAACCTCGGTTCTTCTCAATCCATCATTCGATCCTTCAACCCGCGAAATGCATTGCCCGCCGTAGCGACACACTTTCATCAATCGGTCGACGATACGGTTTGGCAAGCTTGGTATTACACCGCACTCGGTAATCGCGGGCATATCGGTTGGGTCGAGAAATGGTTCGACGGTAAGAATCCCGCGGCATGGCATCAAACAGTCGCACCCACGTTTCGTGAGATAGGTGCGAAGATTGGGCCGCTGATGCAGGGTGCGGAATGGATGCACGACGGCGTGGCGATTTATTACAACCACGCATCGATTCAACTCGGATGGATTCTCGACGCGGAGTGCCATGGCAAGACGTGGATCAATCGCAACGACGATGAACGGCTAAGTAGTTCGGCTCTAGGGCGTAAAGCTTGGGAAAACATGCTGCGCGATTCAGGGATTCAGTACGACTTCATCAACTACATCAATGTCGTTCAGCATGGCGTTCCCGACGAGTACCGGGTGCTCATCCTACCGGCTTGTCTTTGCCTATCCGACGTAGAAGCGCGTCGCATCGAAGAATTTTGTCGACGTGGTGGAACGGTCATCGCTGACTTTCTGCCTGGGGTATGGGATCAGCATGGAAAGGGCCGAGGCAATGGTGGTGCGCTCGACCCTCTTTTTGGAATCCGCCACGACCCACAAATGAAAGCGACCGAAATCTTCGGCGATCATTTGTGGGTAGAAGTAGACCAAGACGCGAATTATTCGTACAAAACCTATGACGACTTTCTTACGAACCAGAACACTTGCTTGAAGCAAGAGTGCGGATTCAACAAAGCCGTTCGCCCGATGCCAATCGAAACTATCGCGCAAGTCGGATTAGGAAAGACCGTTTTGATGAATCTCTCGCCTCAGTGGTACAACGCCTATCGAGCTCAGGGGAGCGAATCTTCCAAGAAACGAGACGTCTTCATGAAGCATGTAATGTCGGCGGACGTTAAGCCTCGCCTGCGAATCGTCGACGCCGATGAGAAGGAGCATGGCTACGAGGTCACGTACTGGAAGCTGCCGGACAATCGCGTCTTGCTCTTCCTCTTCCTGAACCCTGAGATACACGGAACGTCGCTAGGAGGCGGCAATTCGGTTGGTCTGAAATCAGGAATGCTTTCGATCAAGCTACGCTTCGATCAAAGTGCTTCCGAGGTTCGAAACGAACGAACGGGGCATTCGTTAGGAAGCGGCGACAAGTTCGAGCTAAGCTGGAAACAAAACGAAGCAGTCGTGTTGTCCTATCGAGCGCATCCGTGAAACGCCAGACTTTCCAATTGCCGCTCGGAATGAGTCGCACTTCCTCTTCGCGGAGCTGCAATTCCCTGCACTGTTCGTGCAGCCAATTGCACTACAGGGGCACGGAATACCCTTTTCTTGTAGAATTGACGAATGAGCGTAAGCAAACTCCAAGATCGAAAATTCCTTTAACTTTCGTCGTTTACCGCATATGCACGCGGCGTTCAGTGACTCTTTCATGAATTTGGAACGGGAACTGCGTACGGAGTTTCCACTTTTTGCAACACGTCACTTGGCCAATACGATAGTTAAGGTCTCCTCCCCGATGGATCATTCTGAGCAATTTGGCGTCCTGATCGTTGACGACGAACCGAACATTCGCTCTGGGCTTGCCAAAGGTCTTGCGGCGGAGGCAGATACGATAGAGACGGCGGCTGATGCCGACGAAGCATTAGTGAAATTCGACTTAGCGAAACATCCGCTCGTCATTGTCGATGTGCGTCTGAACTGCAACATGACGGGGCTTGAGTTGCTCAGGCGGATTCTTCAAAGTCGCCCGCAAACGGCAGTGATCGTCATTACCGCTCACGGAACCGTTGAAACGGCGGTTGAAGCGATGCGGGCAGGCGCCTTCGACTTCATACTCAAGCCCGTTGACCTTAATCTCGTACGCCAGCAAGTTCGCAAGGCGCGTAACCACTACGAGCTTCAACAAGAAAACCTAACTCTGCGCCATCGACTCGCAGATTCCGGTGAAATGTCCAACATCATTGCGGGCGGGGCTGCGATGGAGGATATCTTCCTCCAAGTCCGTCAGGTTGCGGCTACGGAAGCGACCGTAATGATTCATGGCGAAAGCGGAACGGGAAAGGAGCTGATCGCGAGGGCATTGCATGACATGAGCAACCGTAGCCGCGGGCCATTCATTGCTGTCAATCTCGGCGCGCTGCCAGAAACGTTGCTTGAGAGCGAACTGTTCGGACATGAAAAGGGTTCCTTTAGCGGTGCAACGCGTCAAAAACCTGGTTGCTTTGAACGAGCCGCTGGCGGCACGTTATTCTTGGACGAGGTCACAGAGATGTCTTCTAAAAGCCAAATCGATTTGTTGCGCGTTTTGGAAACGGGCGAATACACTCGAGTCGGCGGTGAGGCACAATTGCTTTCCGATGCTCGGATTGTTTCCGCTACCAACCGATCCACGCAGGATTTGGTCGAGGAGGGGACGTTTCGCGAAGACCTCAATTACCGATTGAATGTAATCCCGATCGAACTCCCACCATTGCGAAGTCGTCGCGAAGACATACCGCTGCTGGTCCAACATTTTCTTGAGCACTTTTGCACTCGGCACAAGCGTAACCCGAAGCGAACATCCTCGGAGGCGATGCAGATCCTAGTTGCCGCCGCTTGGCCTGGTAATGTTCGCCAGCTTCGCAATGTCGTCGAGCGGCTCGTGATTACTTGTGCAGGCGATGTGATTCAGGAAAGCGAACTTCCGGCGGAGTTGCGAAGGGTATCCCGCGTGAATACGAAGATGCCAAGCTCTCTGTCCGAAGCGATGGATGAGTGCGAGAAGGCTACGATCCAAATAGCGTTGGAAGCCTGTAGCCTCCATCGCGAGAATACAGCTAAAGCGCTCGGTATCAGCGTTAGAACGCTCCATTACAAGATGGGCCGCTACGGCCTGCATTGAACGCGAGGCTATACCTGATTTTCGGTGGATAAAATCGGCTAGAGTCTCAGGTTCAACGAACACCTTCAATGTATAATCCGAAAGATATGCGACATCCAAGCCGGTGGCGCAGGCTCAGCATAGAGCGATCAAAGACGAAGAAGTTCGTTCCCCAAACTTCGCCGCGCTTCATCGTTGATTCGTTGCTCCTCAGGGGGGTCCTCGTTGGGCATCGTCGTCGGTTGACAAGTCGATTTTTGAGTTGGATTCGACGCAATCGAAGTCGAAGTTGAAAGGTCGGCCGCCAAAATCGCCGTCAAAAGTGAAAACCAAAGCGATGGCTTGATCATGGTCTCATTTCCTTTGTTGTGGTGAGCCATTGATTCCCAAGCTAGCGATTTCAGCTAGGGTGCAACGGACTTTTCTTATCTTGGAAAATTGTCTTCATGGACATCTTGTTCTGATGCACTTGTTGTGCCAATTCGAAGAATCACGTTTCCCTCGACAAATCATTGCCTCGTCGTGCCTTGCATTTGTCGGATGAAGCAGACTATTGCACGTAGAGCCAACTTCTGCAGGTACAATCTCTCGTGAGTGCAAATCTAAACGCAACCACCTTATACGGGGATACCGAATGATTGAAACA